>JAHISC010000080.1 GCA_018818445.1 Patescibacteria group bacterium
AATTTTTTGTTACCTGTATTCTCTAAACTAGTCAAATGTATTTGATTTATTTAATTTTCTCTTTTTAAGGTTTAACCTTTTTTATACCTTACGTTGGACTAGGTTGGTCTTTTTTGGTAGGATTTGTAAAGATAACTAAGTAAATATAACTCAATTTGATCGCGGAGCCCTTATGATTAGTGGATTCCAGAAGTACAAAGAAGTCTATGGCCATCTATGGAAGACCTACGGTTCCTCTGGAAAAGTCAAAATATCTTTTGTTCTACAGATCATCGCCAGAGTTTGTAAGCTGATTATTTTGCCGATTGCGATCAGCTTGATCATTGCCCGACTGTCAGTACAAGACTTCGCTGGAGCCTATCAGGCTGTTTTTCTTTTTGTCGCATTTTCGCTAGCTCTGGGTGTTCTCGCTCCAGTCATCAAGTACGTTGGTATGCTCGGCGAGAATAAAATTTATCGGTCATCGATGGGAGATTATTTTTCCCGTTTAATCAATGCCGACATGGACTATTTTCACTCTAATTTGGCGGGCTATCTTACTACTGCAACTCGTCAATATGTGGATAGCAATATTCAGTTGGTTAGAGCCTTGCGGGATAGGTATATTAATACCATTCTAAGCATTCTATTTCCTCTTATTGTTATACTCTGGGTTGATCGTATATTGGGTCTGGTGGCACTGGCCTTAAGCGCAGTTCAGGCTGTTTATATCATCTGGGCATCGCATACCATTACGCCCTTTAGAACGCGCTCAAGGGAGTTGTACAAACGTAACTCTGGAAAGATTGCCGATGTTATCTCGAACATTTTGGCTGTACGCTCCGCTGCTAAAGAAGACTTCTATGTGGAGCAAGTGGAAAAATACGCCATTGACGAATCGGCTGTCTTTACTAAGCGTTACGCTGTTCAAGCCAAGCTCATTGCTGCCAGAGAGTTCATTACAGTGTCTTTCTTTTTGCTTCTCTTATGGCTTGTAGTTCAAAGAATGCATGGCGGTTTCATCGAAATTACCGGCGCCGTACTCGTCGTCACCTACGCAGGAACAATTCTTACGGGTATTTATTCACTGTCCGAAGATCTTGATACTCACGATGACCTAGTCGACAAGGTAATCCCAGCTTTTGAAATATTGAATAGAGAAAACATTATTAAAGATCCGATAACGCCCAAAGATTTTAACTATACTCGTGGTGAAATACAAATTAATAATGTTTATTTTACTTACCACAAGGAACAAAATAATTACGATGTTTTTAATAACTTTTCATTACACGTTCCTCAGGGACAAAAATTAGGTGTAGTTGGTTTGAGCGGTGCAGGCAAAACGACCCTCACGAAACTTCTGTTAAGGTTTGAGGACGTAGATAAAGGGGGAATCTTCGTGGACGATATTGATGTTCGAGACGTGCGTCAATCTGATTTGCGCAGAAATATTGCCTACGTTCCACAGGAACCAATTTTATTTCACACCTCAATCAAAGAAAATATCTTACTTTCTAACCCGCAAGCGACTGATGATGAAATCACCAGTGCTCTTAGGGCAGCGCACGCCTTGGAGTTCGTTCAACACTTACCAAAGAGCATTGATAGTATTGTTGGAGAACGTGGAGTTAAATTAAGTGGTGGCCAGAAGCAACGAATTGCAATTGCCAGAGCCGTTCTTCAAAATGCGCCAATAATTATTTTGGACGAGGCGACTAGTGCGCTCGACAGTGAGAGTGAGCAAATTATTAAAGACTCGTTTGCTGAGATATTAAAGAGCAAGACCGCTATTGTGGTGGCACATCGTTTAAGTACGTTGTCCGAGATGGATAGAATTATTGTGATCGAAGATGGAAATCTTGTAGAAGATGGAACGCACACCAGTTTAATCGAAAAAGGTGGTATTTATGCGAGTATGTGGAAGTATCAGCAAAGGTATCAAAAAAACTGATTCTTACTTTTTATTAATAGTTAAGTAATTATGCAAACACTCGGTTGTCTATATTGCCAAAATCAACAGAATTCCTATTCCTGGAGTGGGGCAGATATTGAAGTTACCAAAGAAATCTTTCACGGATCTTTTTTGAGGATTGCGGAAATTTTAGAAAATCCGTGGCAGCAAGAGCGATATCCAAAAGAACACGTCTTGCAATGCGAAAATTGTAATGCTGTTTGGCACATTGAATATCATTTTCCGGGCAGACCGCCACTTATGGTCAATGCGCGTGTTATTCCTCGTGAACAATTGAAGGAATTTTTTAAAGGGATCGGGGATCGATTATTTGCTACACATTTTAATCCTCCGGGCTCTGCTGTATACTAGGCATATATGTCAAACAAACCTCCTTCAGCTCGCAGCACAGCCAAAGATGTGTTTTCGTATTTACTCATGATCATCATGCTCTACGTTGGCGTGGTGTTCTTTATAACTTTGCTTTGGCAGTACATTAATGTTCAGTTCCCAGATCCGCTTGAGTTTTACTACACCCAATCCGCGAGTCTCATTCGTAATGCAATTTCTGCGCTTCTTATAGTCTGGCCTGTCTTCCTGCTCATTTCGTGGTCAATTAATCGCGATTTACTGGCGGATAAAATCAAGGAGAGCATCTGGGTGCGTAAGTGGTTGCTGTATTTAACTTTATTTGCCGCTGCTATTACTATTATTGTTGACTTGATCTCACTCACAAATAGTTTTCTAGGCGGAGAGTTGACTACTCGCTTTGTTTTGAAAGTCATTGCGATTTTAGTTGTAGCGATTGCCGTGTTATGGTTTTACTTATGGGAATTACGGCGAGACGTTGTTAAAAAGACCAATGGACACAAGATTGGCGCGATAATTTCTTCGTTGCTGATTGTAGGTTGGATTGTAGCCGGTTTCTTTATTGTCGGCACACCAAACCAGCAACGAGCTATTCGTTTTGATGAACAACGAGTCTATGATTTGCAATCGATTCAGGGCGAAGTAATCTCATACTGGATTCAAAAAGAAGCACTGCCAGCCAATCTCGATACTCTGAAAAATTCTATTACCGGTTACGTAGCACCTCTTGACCCGATTAGCGCCACGCCTTACGTATACACGGTCAAGTCGAATCTTGAATTTCTACTTTGTGCTAGTTTTGCCACAGACACAGCAGCAACAAGTTTAGCTACCGGCTATAAAGATAGAGCTATGGTTTACCCTTACGGTTACGGCGGCGGACAGAATTCTTGGGACCACGGTATTGGACGAGTCTGTTTTACGCGTACAATTGACCCAGAGCTGTATCGAGATAAATCTCAAGTTCCGCAAGTTTATTAAAAAATCTGACACTGTTTTTGGAACCGGAGTCAGGTCCGGATTTTGGAATTTTTGTATACTGGTAACGACCTAACTCCATAGCAGGTCTTACTTTTATACGGTTTATGCAAAGCTGTATAATGCTAAAAGTACTACCTAAACTTATTACAGATATAACTAACTAATTTTGTAAAATATTTTTGATTTAACCAATAAGGTTGCTATTGTCACCGGAGCTGGTCGAGGTATGGGAAAATCACACGCCTTGTTACTGGCCAAGCAGGGCGCGATTGTGGTTGTAACTGACGTATCTGCAAATGATACATTTCAAGGTTAAACCTCGGTTTGAGGCTGTAAATAAAGG
>JAHISC010000081.1 GCA_018818445.1 Patescibacteria group bacterium
ATATAAACACTGAACCCCCGACACGCTGTGCGCATCGGGGGTCAAGAGAGAGACGAGGTTAGTTGTTGACGATGAAGTTGTCCAACTGAACCTTCGTCCAACAGTCGTCGTTCTGCTGATACTCACGGTACTCGACCGCAAGGCCGTTGTTCTCAGCGTAGACCATCAGGCCCGCAGAGTTTGCCTCGCAGAAGAGCTGGTCACCATCGATACTCGCGCGCACCTCGAGGTCTCCCTCAGAGATGACGCCTGGCGTATTGACCCGTACCAATGGATCCCAGACTGTGGCATCGAGTGTCCCGACCAGATCGCTCCTGTCATAGCGCAGCTCCCAGTGGATACTGCTGCCGTACCGGAGATAATCCTGGTCGGTCAACTGTACTCCGAGCTCGAGACTTCCGGGCTCTGTAGCGGGTCCGGAGCAGATGTCGTTGACGAACCCCACTCCGTTGTTGCACTCGCCCATCATTCCCCCCGGGAAGGGAAACTGTCCATCGCAGCCGGTGAGGGCGGCGAGGATGGCAGCGAGGGCGGCGATCATCTGGAAGAACTTGGTCATTTCTGACCTCCTGCCCGTTAGGGCGAAAAAGTAAGGAACCGAACTGTCTTTTTATTTGTCCTGAAAGTTGGCACTTTCGTCCATCTTCACAGGTTATAACTATAGCATAAAAATAGGCTTTTGTCAAGAGAAAAAGGCAGTATTTGGGCTAAAATTAGCGATTAAACAGTTCACAGACATTCAATGCGAAAGATCCCTCCACTCCTCGCTTCGCTCGTCGGTCGGGATAGTGATTCATAAGAACTCGAGGCACCGCGACAAATCATTTCGTTCGGATCTCTTCTTGTCCTGCCCTGCCTACCGCCTGCCTGCCCTGCCTACCGGCAGGCAGGCGAAGCAGTCTATTCGATTAGATTGCTTCGCCATTTCATTCCTCGCAAAATCCGATTATATAAATTAAATGGGAAGTGCCTCCAGGCATAAAATTTGTGCTATAATGTCATTGTATGAAACGACTCATATTCGCTATTTTTGCTATTGTCCTGCTAATTCCAGCCCAAAACGCACACGCTGAATTCAACCCCAACTACCTTATTTCTGATTGGGATCTGAAAGATGCTTTTTCCATGGGCTTTAATGAAATCCAGCATTATCTGGAACGTGGTGCTCTAGCCGACTACAAAACCGAGGACTGGCAAGGCGCTACTCGCTATGCTGCTGATATAATTCTACGAGCTGCTCAGGATAATAGTATTAGTCCAAAATTCCTCCTGGTTCTATTGCAAAAGGAGCAAAGCCTGGTTGAAGACGATACTCCTACTGACCGCCAGCTTGATTGGGCTACTGGCTATGCTGTTTGCGACGATTGTTCTAAAGATGATCCATCTATTCAACGATGGAAAGGTTTTGGCAAACAAGTTAATTCTGCTGCTATGCAATTTAGTGAAGGCTATATGGCTGACATTGAGACCACTGGCTCGACTCAAGGTAAATACGGCCCAGGTCTAAAAGTTGAAGTTGATGGTCAAATCGTGGTGCCCGAAAATGCTGCAACGGCAGCACTCTATGCTTACACACCACATTTCCAAGGCAACGCCAACTTTGTTTCGATTTGGGATCGCTGGTTTGGTTTTCAACATCCAACTGGAACGCTTTTGAAAATCAGTAATCAACCTGGTATTTACCTAATTGAATACGGCTACAAGCGACCAATTCACTCTTGGAGTGCTTTTCTTTCACGCTTTAATCCAGATCTAATTATTGAAGTGCCGGAGCATATCTTGGATGCTTACACTGAAGGCCGGCCAATTGATTTCCCTAATTATTCCCTACTTCAAGATGAGGATGGCAGTATCTATTTGCTGGTCGACGATGCTTTGCGTCACATTGATTCCATGGAAACTTTCCATAAAATTGGTTTTATGGAAGACGAAATTGTGTCAATTAAAAATAATGATCTAGTTTACTTCGATGAGGGCGAACCAATTACATCGATCACTGCTCACCCGGAAGGTGTTCTAATGCAGCTCAGAACCTCTGGTACAGTCTTTTACATTGAAAACGGTGTGAGACACATTATTATTGATAAAATCATTCAGAATACCCGTTTTTCTAACCGCACCCCAATCCTAGTTGATCCTGTCGAGGTTGAGCAATTCAAAGAAGGCACACAAGTTACCCTACCTGACGGTTATCTAATTAAAACTGCAGCAGACCCAACCGTATACATCCTTGCTGAGGGCCAAAGACAAGCTATCCCAAGCGAATCTGTGTTCCTTTCCTATGGTTATTCTTGGAATGATATTTTGACACTTTCTGAATCAGCTCTCAATGCCCATCCATTAGGTCCAGCATTGGAAGAGTTATAAATATGCTAGTTTTTGCTGGAATAACTCCACACTCTCCCCTGCTCTTGCCCGAGGTTAATAAGGACAAGATGCATCTTTTAGCGGAAACAACTGCAGCCATGGAAGAACTGGCTGATGATTTGTATGCAGCTCACCCCGATGTAATTTTACTTATCAGTGAACACCCTACTGTTTATCCTGATGCTTTTTCTGTTAACCTCAGCGATCCTTATCGCTTTGATATGGCTGAATTTGGAGTTCTATCTATTGATCATACTTTTCGTCCTGAAATTAGATTGATTGATAGTTTGCAGCGTAATATGCGGCTGGTAAAACAACCATTTACATTAACGTCTGACGAAAAATTAAATTTTGCAAGCGCTGTACCACTTATGTTGTTAACCAAGAAACTGCCACAGGTAAAACTTGTACCACTAACTTTCTCAGAGCTTGAGGCTAAGGATCATTTTACTTTTGGCCAAGTACTTAAAGAGTCTGTCTTGGACAGTACAAAACGCATTGCAGTAATTGTTTCTGGCGATCTGTCTCATGCGCTTACTTCAGAGTCCCCAGCAGGCTTTAACGCTGACGGTGAAAAATTTGATCAAAAAATTCAGGAATTGATTACAAATAAAAATACTGCTGGCATGATTAGTTTGGATAAAGAGATGATCAAAAATGCTCAACAAGCTGCTTACCGTTCTTTATTGATTTTATTTGGCCTACTAGAGCGAGTTTCGGTCTTGCCGCAGATTTTAAGTTACGAGGCACCTTTTGGTGTCGGTTATCTGGTAGTCAACTTGGCGCTAAAATAATATGTTCGCAGAAGTGTACCTCAGAAAGCGTTTGCCAAGGAGGTTTACTTTTTTTGATTATGAAATTCCTGACAATTTAGAAGTTGAAGTCGGAGATTTGGTTTTGGTTCCTTTTAAGCATTGGCCGACACAGGCTGTTGTCAAAGCAGTAAAAAAGAAAACTGAGGTTAAAACTCTTCCGCTCGAAAAAATTATAATCAAAAAATTATTAGACGCAGCAGATATTCAGCGTTTTGAATGCTTGGCTAAATCAGTTGCGCAGTCTGTATCTAGTATTATCTACACTGCTCTTCCGGAAATTAAAAATCGTGGTACTCAACCTACTTCTCACTCCAACAGTGGATCTTTTAGTATCTCTAAAGAGATAGCGAGTTTTCTACAAACGTCTTTGCAAAAAAATGATGATAGTGCTTTTTTTCAACTCTCAGCCGAGGGTGAATTTGCTCTCGCTGCCCTACTCCGAAAAAAAAATAAAGGTCAGATGCTAATTATCCTGCCTCGCGAACGTGATGCCGAATACTTTGCTGACAATGTGCCACTAGGAGAAAATGTGGCAGTACTCCACGGTAAAACAAAAGATATCGAACGAGAGAGCATAACTTTGCTCTGGCGGACTGGAAAAATAGAAACATTGATCGGTACCAAGCAAGCAGCGCTTTTAGCAGCTAACAACTTAAAACTGGTTCATGTGATCGACTGCTCTTGTGAAGACTACCGACAGCAAAATCGAAATCCACGCATTGACTATCGTAACGCAGCCGAACTATTAGCCAGGCAGCATGAGGCTAAAATCATTTATTCGGGCGTTACGCCACGACTATCTCTCATAAATAAAATTCCTCTTTATTGGCAAGAAGGGTTTTTTGGCAAATTTATTTCGCTTAAAGCCGAGGAAGAAAAAACAAACACTTCTTTCCTCTCAACTTCTTTGCTGAAAGCTATAGAAAAGGCTTTACAAAGCCAAAAATCTGTGTTACTCTCGTTTAACCGTAAAGGTGTGGCAAAACGTTTACAATGCCGAGCGTGCGGTTATACTCCTGTTTGTGCACAATGTCGCAACGTGCCAGATGTACGTGAAAATGATCTCATCTGTCATGTCTGTGGCGCTGAAATGTGGCTACCTGAAAAATGCCCATCTTGCAATAAAGCTAAGCTATCTAAAAGAGGCGTTGGCAACAAAGAGTTGAAAAAATCCTTGCAACTTGCCTTTCCTCTTTTCAAAGTTGGCTTAATCGATAAAGAAACGCAAGATAGACAAGCAGACATTCAAATTGTAACTGAATATTTCTTTAAAAATATCTGGCACCCTTTTTTTAAACATCAATACGGGCTAGTTGCTGAATTAGCACTTGACTTATCGCTTGGTGGAAATGATTTCAGAAGTAGTGAGGTAACGGCTTATAAACTTCAACGCCTCGAAAAGATCGCGCTTCAACAGAAAGCAGAATTAATTGTTCAAACATGGTTACCAGATTTAACTGAACCCATGAGAGATTTACCGAAATTTCTTCAGCACGAATTAGAACTACGACGATCATATAATTTGCCACCAATAGCTAAAATATTTAAACTTCACTTACCTGACTCTGATGAAACACAGATAAAGATGACAGCAGAAAACCAAGAAATTGTTTACCAAGACCTGCAAAATAAACCAGATAAATGTATTATAGAACCAGACCTTGACTCTTATGACTGTTAGAACCGTTCTCCATCATCCAGATCCAAAACTACGCGAGCGATCGCGTGAAGTTGATGTTACCGAGATTAC
>JAHISC010000082.1 GCA_018818445.1 Patescibacteria group bacterium
AATGTTGGAACTGATGGCTACGAGGCAGATTCCATAACAATTTCAGGCGGAATTTTTAATGCAGGCAGTGGTTCGACTGGTGTTAAAAGCTATTCAAGTTTTTATCACACTGGTGGAACATTTAATGCAGACACCTCAACCGTAATTTTAAGTACTGCCACAGCTGCCACAATAACAGGCGACACCACATTCTACGATCTGTCTTGTACAGTTGCTGGAAAATCATTAGAGTTTGGTGCAGGAGATACGATTGCTGTTACCGGACTCTTGACCATAACTGGAGCTTCGGGTAACGAAATTGTATTACGTAGTACAGTAAGTGGTACGCATTGGAACTTGAATAGCAGCGGAACTTTTGATGTTTCCTTCGTTGATGTTAAGGATTCCAATGCCTCTTCTGGTCAGAAGATTATGCAACTTGATTCAATTAATTCGGGCAATAACCTCAATTGGGATTTCTACAATCCTCATGCCGAATTCACTAGTCCACCGACCGAGGTTTCTTTAGAGATCAAAACAATAGAAAAGACAGCAACTTCCGTAAAAGCCACGGTAGCAGTTGTCGGTAAGGACATAAAAGAATTTGCTTTGTCGGAATCTCAATTTTTTGAGAACTCAAAGTGGCAGAATTTTGAAGCGCGGGATATAGCAGGGGATGCAGTTCCAACAATGTTCGTAGATTGGAGTTTTAGTAATCCAGCAGCTGAAACATTTGAATTGTTCGGTATCTTTAAGAGTGATACTCAAGTAGTCACCAATCCAGTTTCAACCTCTTTTACGCAAGCCGATATTCCATTTTTGACAGAACCGGTAGAAGATATTGGTGAAATTGTATCTGGTGATTATATTAAGGGCGAGACTCTGCCTGAAGTTTACTATATCGATGAAAGTGGACTCGGAATCTTGGTTAGACATACAGTTTTTGATCTTTTAACTTTTTACACTTATCAACCAACTAAAATTATTATCCGTCGTGTAGCCGATGCTTCCATTAGGATGATCAACTTTGGTAAAATTCAGTTATACAATCCTGGCGTTGTTCTCGTCTCCTTTAATTCTACCAATCAGATTTATGTGATAGCTGAAAATACCAACGATCGTTATCGGCCACTCTTGTTCGAGCTTACTAATGATGAGTATGCAATTTGGGCCTTAGGCGATAATTGGCGAGATTATATTGTCGAGATAGACGATACACTTTTTCCACGATTTATTTTTGGCGGGCCAGTTAAATCAAAGGATCAAATCGAGAAGTCAAAGATGAAAACACTTAGAGAGTTAGAAGAAGCGGTCAATTCAGGCAAATAAAAAATGCACCCCTCGCGGGGTGCATTTTTAAACAATTCGTTTTCGTAGAGCTTTTTTCTCGCTCTGCTGCTTTTTTTCTTGCAGCCGTTTTTCTTTTTGTGCTCTAGATGGTTTAGTCTTGCGTCGAACTTTTGGTGGAATGATGGCCGCCGCTACCAGCTCCTGCAGTCTGGCAATGGCGCGCTCACGGTTTTGATGCTGTGAGCGTTCTTCTTCGGCTGTGACTGCTAGCTCACCATCTTTATTGATGCGATTGCCAAGTAGTCTATGAACGCGAGTTTTTTGAATAGCAGAAAAAGCGGTAGAGGCATTTATGTTCCACCGTACTGTGACTTTGCTCTCTGTTTTGTTTACCTTTTGCCCACCCGGGCCACCGCTGCGAGCAAATTCGATATATAGTTCTTCTTCGGGGATTTGTGTCATATAGAAATAGTCTTATCGATAAACATCATGATCACCAATAGCGGTAAGTAAAACTTCCTGTGGCTTCTTTGTGTTTAAATATCTGAAAACAATGCGTGTTTTAAAATTAACTGAAAAACTATACCGTCCTTTTAACCGCCCTCCAAGTTTATGTACTTTTATTTGTTTATGATTTTTAACGTCACGAAGAAGCTCAATTTTTTCCATAGCTTCTTCTTTTAATTCTGGTGGCATGGATTTAAGTTGCCGTAAGAAGGACGGGGTATATGCAATATTCATAAACTATGGCATTCGATCCAAGAGTTTATTCAAGTCACCTCGAAGAATCTTTCCTTCACGAGCCTCTTGTTCAGATCGAAGTACTGCTTCAACTGCTTGATCTTCGGCATATCGGTTTAGCGCTTGTCGGACGACTTCAGCTTTATTGGGCGCAATGCCGCCTTTTACCATTTCATCAATAAAAGCTTCTAGATTATTTGAAAGCGGGACTGAAAGGGTGGACATAAAGATATTATAGTTTAGTATGATATTATCATATCAGGTTGAGTTGGATTGTCAAGAACACTAGAAGCGAGTGAGCAAAGGGACCAGGTCGTTACTTGTAGCGTTTTATTAAGACACAATAAAAATAGCCACCTTGCAGTGACGATTTTTACAATCCCTCCGTAGCTCAACAAAGTTGAGCGAAGGGGGATGGTGACCCCACCGGGAGTCGAACCCGACTTTCCAGGATGAAAACCTGATGTCCTAACCGATAGACGATGGGGCCTTGTAAATTGTGTGAGTAGAATAATAAAAAATTCACTTTTTGTCAAGTATACTTGAATCAAAATACCCGGTTTGTGCCGGGTATTTTGTTTTACCATATTTTCCACCAAGGTTTTTTGGGCTTGGGTTTTTGTGTCGGAGGAAGTAAATCGTCGCGATAGAACACTGGTTCCGGCTC
>JAHISC010000083.1 GCA_018818445.1 Patescibacteria group bacterium
AATGATGATCATCTCATTTGTTTTGGCATCTTTCGGACTTTCATTTTTAGTTGGAGCGCCGTTTGTGGCAACGCCAAAGAAAATTGCCAGAGAAATGCTCGAGTTTGCTGAATTTAAACCAGGTGAAACAATTATCGATTTAGGCTCGGGCGATGGTTCAATTTTATTTGTTGCAGCCGAAGAGTTTGGTGCTGATAGAGCCATCGGTTATGAGATTAACCCAATCCTTGTCATAATTTCAAATTTAAGGACTAAATGGAGAAAGAATATACATATTAAAACTATTAGGGCTAATTTTTTTTCACGGCCAGTAGAACAGGTTGATGTTATTGCTACTTATTTGTGGCCAAGTACCATGGATAGGCTAGTAGATAAGCTGAGGTCAGAACTTTCACCTGAGACCAGGGTTATTTCAAGAGGATTCCAGTTTAAGCAGTCTAAGCCTGAAAAAGAGCTTATTGGAAGCAAATCGAGGTTATATTTGTACCGAGTAGGGGATTTATAAATTAAAATTTATTTTCACACAAACAAAGATTAAAGTTTTGTTTTTTTATTTTTAAAAATCGACACTATACCTAAATAAGCTAATCTTATTTATTATTCTTATTTGTCTTAAATACATCCTTTAATTTATCTAATATTTATGACTAATCTATGACTAATCTATGACTAATCTATCTCTATATTCGTTTCTCATATCTTCTCTACAGTATAGCTGGATAATTTTTAGTTCATTTAAAATATATTTTGGCTTTTACATCCGATCGGATGTAAAATTAAGGAATGAAAAAACACCAGAAACAAAATAATAGAACCATTGCTTTTACCCAGCAAGTTCTGTTGGACATGCTTTTAATAGTTGGAGAATTATACGAAACAGGCATGAAAACCTATCGCGGTCCTTTTTCTAGACCACGTGAGAAAGTTGGTGATAGATTTGCAAAAAAACAATGCCAAGGTATCAACGAACTAAAGAAACGAGGACGTATCAGGATAATAAAAAATGGTGAAAAGCAGTTTTTTGAATTAACTCAAAAAGGCTATCAAGAAGCCTTAAAATCGAGGATAATTACAAAAAGCAAGATGATGCCAGATGGAGATTTTTGTCTTGTCGTATTCGATGTTCCTGAGGATATAAGAAAGGTTAGATGGGCCTTTAGAAGATTACTTAAGAAGGCTGATTTTTATCAGGTTCAAAAAAGTGTTTGGGAAAGCGACAGAGAAGTTGTGGAGGAGTTAAGAGAACTGGTCAAACAACTAAAGGCTGAGCAGTATATCAGAGTTTATCGCGCTAACGGTGAGCGATAGCATTCCTTAATAACACATCCGATCGGATGTAAAATCAAGGATTGGTGTTATTGGTTGGGTTTGCAAGATGTGTATTCCATATTCCATATTTTATATTCCATACGTTATGTTTCAGGTTCTATATTCTAGGTTCTATATTCCAGGTTTGACCATCAGACTTGGTTGGTTTCAACATTACACATTCAACATACTATGCCCCAAATTCCTAGTTACAGGAGACATCTTGTGTGGGCATAGATTATACGAAAATTGATTTTGCACACTTGAAAGAATCTGATACAATACCACCCGTTATGAACAATGAAGTTGTACTCGATATTGAGACTCAAAATACTTTTCAAGAAGTAGGTGGCTATCATACAGATAAACTTAAAGTTTCTGTGGTAGTCGCTTATTTTTATGAGACAGATGAATTTGTTGCTTACGAAGAGCAGCAATTACCACAACTTTTTCAACGTCTGGAGCAAAGCGGACGGATTATTGGTTACAATAACATCGGTTTTGATATTCCGGTTCTAAATAATTACTACGTCGGTGATTTACTGCAGCTTCCACAGCTGGACATGTTAGCCAAAATTCACAGCTCCCTTGGGTATAGGATTAAACTCGATGATGTAGCTGCTGCAACTATTGGTATGGGCAAATCGGCTCACGGACTGCAAGCGGTGCAGTGGTGGAAAGAGGGTAAAGTGAGAGAAATTATCGATTATTGTACTCAGGATGTCAGAGTGACCAGAGATGTTTACGAATTTGGTAAAGAAAATGGCTTTATTCTGTTTGACGACAGGATGGGGGAACGCAGGCAGGTGAATATAGATTTTCATCCTTCAGAGGAAAAAGCTCAGATAAATCTTTCTATGGGATTTTGATGATTTTGCGACACATTTCTGTGGATAACATAAAAATTCAGCCACAACATCTTGTGGTACAATAGCCCTGGTGACACAACATGTTGTGTTGCTCGCCGTCAGGGAAAACATTGGGTCCCCAAATCAGGGATCTTTTTCTTCCCTAAATTTCATTCAATTTTTTGATGCTCGACCTATGAACGAACAAATTTCTCCATCGTCTCAGAATTTAGGTGTTGAAAAGAAGGCAGACCATCTTTCCAATGCAGTTTGGCAATACATCACTGCTATCAAATCAATAACTAAAAGATCTGGAGAGGAACAAGCTTTTGAGGTGGAAAAGCTTCATCACTCGATTTATAGTGCTTTAGAAGAGGCTGGAATTAAAAGTGAAGGTCGAGCTGAGCAAATTGCAGCCCAGGTTACATCTAGACTTCAGAGAATTTTCAATGGTCATAGTATTCCCAGTACAGCTGATGTTCGAGAGGTAGTTTCCATGACTTTTATCGACAATAATTTGGTTCATGTTGCAAAAAAGTATATTGCATTTAGACAATCGTTAGCTCCAGAGACAACAGGTGAACCGGTTTATGGACGAGGTATAACTTTTGAAAGATTTTTTACTAAAGAAGGCTTGCATCCATTCGACGAGATTGAATGGGAAATGCGTACTGCTTCTATTAAGGATTCCAAGGGTAGCGTTGTTTTTGAACAAACTGGCATCGAAACACCAAAATCATGGTCACAAACAGCAACTAATATTGTGGCTCAGAAGTATTTTAGAGGCAAAGTCGGTGCATCAGACAGAGAATCATCAATGAAGCAACTAGTAAGCCGAGTAGCTACAACTATTGCTAACTGGGGAAGGACTAACGGTTATTTTGAAGCAGTTTATGATGCACAGACCTTTGAAGATGAGCTTACTCACCTCCTGATTCATCAGAAAGCTGCTTTTAATAGTCCTGTTTGGTTTAATGTTGGTGTTAGTCCACATCCTCAGTGTTCTGCTTGTTTTATCAACTCAGTAGCCGATGATATGCGCTCTATTATGCATTTGGCTACCACTGAGAGTATGCTTTTTAAAGGCGGATCCGGCACTGGTTCGAATCTGTCCACACTAAGATCGTCAAAGGAGTTTTTAGGTCATTCCAATGGCAAGTCTTCTGGACCGATTTCATTCATGAAAGGTTTTGATGCTTTTGCCGGAGTAGTCAAGTCAGGCGGAAAAACGCGTCGAGCTGCAAAAATGGTCATTCTAAACATCGATCATCCTGATATTGAAGAATTTATTTTGTGTAAAGTAAAAGAAGAGAAAAAAGCCTGGGCTTTAATTGATGCTGGTTATGACGCTTCCATGGACGGAGATGCTTATGGGTCCATTTTCTTCCAAAATGCTAACAACTCTGTACGCGTTACAGATGATTTTATGCAGGCAGTCGAAAACGGTGCAAAATGGACAACCAAAGAAGTTACCTCTGGAAAACCATCAGATACTTACGAAGCACGTGATTTAATGAACAAGATGGCAGATGCTGCTTGGACTTGCGGTGATCCTGGAATTCAATACGACACAACTGTTAATCGTTGGCATACTTGTAAAAATTCAGGCCGCATAAATGCTTCCAATCCATGTTCTGAATACATGTTTTTAGATGACTCTGCGTGCAACCTAGCTTCCTTGAACTTGATGAAATTCAGAAAAGAAGTAAATGGACTGATGGAATTTGACGCCGAGGCCTTTAAGCGTGCTTCAGCAGTCATCATTACAGCCATGGAAATTATTATTAGCAGTTCTAGTTATCCAACGCCAGCTATTGAGCACAACAGTAACGATTTCCGACCATTGGGAATAGGTTTTGCTAATCTTGGTGCTTTACTGATGAGCTTTGGGTTGGCTTATGATTCGGATAAAGGGCGTAACTTAGCAGGTTCGATTATGTCTTTGCTCTCTGGGCATTGTTACTATCAGTCAGCCAAGATTGCAGAGAAGGTGGGACCATTTAATCGTTATAAAGAAAATGAAGAACCAATGCTCGAGGTTATGCACATGCATCGTGAAGCCGCGTATAATATTCCGGCCGAAGGTGTTGCTTCTGATTTGCTTTTTGAAGCACGCAAAGCCTGGGATGAAGCTGTTCGTCATGGAGAAGAACATGGTTTTAGAAATGCACAAATTTCAGTTTTGGCACCGACCGGTACAATTGGATTTTTGATGGACTGTGACACTACCGGAATTGAGCCAGACATTGCTTTGGTAAAATATAAATGGTTGGTTGGTGGCGGTATGGTTAAAATCGTCAACAGTACCGTTCCAGAGGCTCTGGCTCGTTTGGGCTATGGGGATAGCGAGGTAAAGGATATCTTGGCTTATATTGACGCTAAAGACACAATAGAGGGTGCACCATTTTTGAAAGACGAGCATTTATCAGTATTTGATTGTGCTTTTAAAGCCAAGAACGGAACTCGTACTATTCATTACATGGGACATTTGCGTATGATGGCCGCTGTGCAGCCTTTTATCTCAGGAGCGATCAGTAAAACAGTCAACATGCCGCACAATGCCACCATAGAAGATATTCAAGAGGTTTACATGGAAGGTTGGAAAATGGGAGTGAAAGCAATCGCCATTTATCGCGACGGTTCCAAGAGACAACAGGCTCTTACTACATCCAAGTCAAGTACTGAGAAAAAAGAAGTTAAAGAAGAAGAGGCACCAGTACAGACTCACGTCGAGACTAGGACAGTTGCACACACAGCCGATTTTACTCCACGTCGTCGTCGTTTACCTGATGAGCGTCGCTCAATTACTCACCGATTCATGATTGGAAGCCACAAAGGTTATATTACTGTTGGCCTCTATGATGATGGCAAGCCAGGTGAAATATTCGTGACCATGGCTAAAGAAGGTTCAGTTATTAGTGGTCTAATGGATAGTTTTGCTACGGCTGTCTCTATAGCTTTGCAGTATGGTGTGCCGTTGCAGATTTTAGTTAACAAGTTTGTCCACAAGCGTTTTGAACCATCAGGTTTCACTAATAATCCAAATATACGAGTAGCTAAATCAATTGTTGACTACCTTTCACGCTGGCTGGCTTTAAAGTTTTTATCGGAAGAAGAACAGAGAATGGTAGGGATCAATAATATGAGCTCACTACCAGAGAATAAGTTAAGTCTTGGTTCTGCGCCGTCGAAAGGTGAAGAACAGGCACAAAAGAACTTATTTAATGGTGATGGAGAAGAAAAAGAAGAAAGTGAATTAGCCACAGCTCCAACTAGCTCGAGCATCGCTTCTCATACAGCCACATTTGATAATTCAGCAGATGCACCGCCTTGTGACACTTGTGGCTCGATCATGGTGCGCAACGGAGCTTGTTATAAGTGTCTGAATTGTGGCGGAACAAGCGGATGTTCGTAGGGTTTAACGATTGTTTTGAAAGAAAAGCAGATCCAAGAGGGTCTGCTTTTTGTTTTCTGCTATAATACTTATGTATGCATAAAACAAATCGCGTTTGGGACGTTTTAGTCCTTTGGCCCTTTATATATTTAATCTTGGCAATCATTTTTACTGTTGTTATATCTTTTATAACAACTGATGCTTCTATTCCAGAAGAAGTAATGGGTGCTTTAGTGGCACTTGGCTCACTCTTCTTTCTGATCCATATCACCAGCATAGTGCTCATGATTGTAGTTTACATCTATGCCATTCATCGTTTGTACACGCAAACCAGGCTGCCAGATGATGAGAAAAAGAAGTGGCTAATTTTGATTATTCTTTTCAACTTTATTGCTATTCCGTTTCTACACTTTATGTACTTGCGAAAATAGTGATAGTATTGGAACAACTTCTAGGGTTTAAGAAGGGCAGGCCAGAGTGCTTGTCCTTTTGCATCTTGAACATCTCAACATTTGAACGTAAGATATTGTTATATGACACCTCCGGAATTGGATGAACGAATTAAGGGGCACAAGGGCTATGGTTTGATTCAACTAATCCATGGTCCAGGCAAGGGAAAGAGTACAGCTGCTCTTGGACAGGTAGTGAGATGTGCGGGCGCTGGAAGGCGGGCTATAATTATTTATTTTGATAAAGGCGGCCAAGATCACTACTCAGAAAGAGGCTCATTGGACAAATTTGATAATATAGAATACCTTGCAACCGGTCGTGATCGAATCGATCCAGATAGTGGTAGATTTGATTTTTCGGTGACTGAACTTGATCGGCAAGAGGCAGAAAAGGGATTAGCCTTGGCTCGTGAAGTTTTGACATCCGGTGTTTACGATCTCGTAGTGCTCGATGAAATCAACTCAACTGTTCAGCTGAAAATGTTGGCTGTCGAAGATGTCATAAGTGCATTGGAAAATAAAGATCCAGAAACCGAGGTTATTTTGACTGGCCGAAATCCTAAAGAAGAACTAATTAAGATAGCTCATCTAATTTCAAAAGTTGAAATGGAACGTCACTATTTTTACTCTGGTGTTCCAGCACGTGAAGGCCTAGATTACTAACTGTGGATATCATTGCAAAATGATGTTTACAGCTAGCGCAGGCTTTTCTATAATCCTTTCGTATGCAAGTTGAAAAAGCAATTGAAAAATTTCTTGAGGGTGAGTCGATTATTGTGGCTGGCAAAACTTTTGATACAGACACAGTAGAAGAAATTCGCCTAGAAACCGGTGATAAGATTTATTGGGTACGCGATGGCGGAGATTTGTGGCTGTCAGTAGATCCAGAATCAGAAGAAATTATTTTATTTCATACCGTTGAAGAAGAAATTGATTCATCCGGGGATACGGTTTATTTCAAAGGAGAGGATTATGAATTCGAGTTTGAGGGTATAGGACGAATTTTAGACGACGGTGAAGAAACTGATGAGATTATTTTTCGAGATTTTTCTGGTCCAGACGGCGAAGTACTCAGGGCAGCCGAGAATACCGTTAGCAATGAAATTGAGACTTCTATAGGAACAAAGATTACTGATGAAGATTTGCAAGAGGCATAATTGGTAGATTGTAGACAACTTATCCACAGTAAACTTAGTTTACTGTGGATAAGTTGGTTGAGGAAAAATACAAGAATTAACAGCGGAGTTTTATCTGTACCATAAATATTTCGGCTTTGAGCTGAATTGCGGTAAAATGGGCTGATGATTGCCTCCAGTTTTAAAAAAAATAAACGAAAAAGCACTCATGCCTGGCGAATGAAGGCATTACGTTTATTATTCGTTGTTTTTACTGGGATTATTATTTTTCGTCTATTTTCTTTACAAATTTTAAACGCCAATTTTTACGAAGCTTTAGCCTCTGGTCAGCACTCCTTTTATCAAGAGCTTTTTGCCGAGCGTGGCAGTATTTTTGTTCGTGATTGGAAGAGTAAAGAGGAATATGTTGTGGCTACCAATGAACCGCGTGGTTTTGTTTTTGCTGACCCGCGGCGTATTGAAAATCCGGAAGAGACAACTCGCAAGTTATGCGAATTATTAGGTCACGAAGTGCCGGCAGTCACGGAGACTAGTACCGAGGCCGCAGACGGTTCTGATATTATGGCTGGCTTGGAAGATGAGGTTGTTACCGCAGAGGAAACAGTAAGTATTGATGTCTCGGTTGCAGATGAGTCAGCAGAAACAAATGGTGAAGAAGATCCGTATGCGACATATAAGACGCTCCTTGAGCGTCTTTCCAAACAAGATGATCCTTATGAACCTGTCGAACGTGGGGTTAGCCAGACTATTCTCGATAAACTTGATGCCGCTTCTCTTGCTGGTATCGATTATGTTCTCGAGGAATCCAGATCGTATCCAGAAGCGGGTCTTGGTGGTCATATTTTTGGCTTTGTTCGTCCTGGTGGGGAAGATCGGGCTGCTGGTCAATATGGATTAGAAGGATATTTTGATGAATTTTTAGCAGGCACAAACGGTTTCCTAGATACGCAGACAGATGCCTCAGGTAGATGGATTGCTGTAGGCTCACGGGAGTTTCAACCAGCTGTTGATGGCGGTGATCTACTATTAACTATAGATAGGACTGTGCAATACATTGCTTGCAAAAAGCTGAGTGAAGCCGTAGCAGCACATCAAGCTGACGGCGGCTCAGTGGTTATCATGCATCCACAGACTGGGAAAATAATTGCTATGTGCAATGTGCCAGATTTTGATCCAAACGCTTATCAGGATGTTGAAGATATATCAGTTTACAATAACATAGCAATTTTTGAAGCTTATGAGCCTGGTTCCGTTTTTAAACCATTAGTAATGGCAGCAGCTATTGACATGAATGTCGTTGAACCAACAACCACTTATGTTGACGAAGGTGAGGTAAAGGTTGACGATCGAACTATCCGAAACTCTGATTTACTAGCGCACGGTTTGCAAACTATGACTGGTGTTTTAGAACTGTCATTGAACACTGGAATGGTTTTTGTTTCTCGTCGTTTGGGCGCTGAATCGATGCGTAGCTATATTGAAAAGTTTGGTTTTGCTACTGCTTCTGGAATCGAGTTGGATACAGAATCATCTGGTAATACGGAAACCATCTATAAAAGTTCGGAGATTTATCAAGCAACAGCCAGCTACGGACAAGGTATTACAGTAACTTTACTGCAATTAACTACTGCATATGGTGCTATTGCAAACGGAGGTATGTTGATGGAGCCGTATATTGTTCAGGAAAGAAGACATGCCAACGGTACGGTTGAAGAGTTTAAGCCAAAGACTGTGCGCCAAGTTATTTCAAAAAAAACAGCCACCACGATTGGTGCTATGATGGTTTCAGTGGTCGAAAACGGACATGCTGAAAAAGCGGCAGTGCCGGGCTACTATGTAGCGGGTAAAACTGGTACAGCTCAAGTTGCTCGCAAAGATGGACGTGGTTATGAAACGAATATAACAAAAGCGACGTTTGCTGGTTTTGGACCAGTTAGTGATCCAGTTTTTGTTATGGCAGTTTATATTGATCATCCACGCACTATTGGCTGGGCATCTGATACGGCTGCACCTGTTTGGGGGGATATCGCTGAATTTTTACTTCAATATTTTGAGGTTGCTCCAACGCGAGCGCTCGAGTAATATTAAGATGTATGAAAAAACTTATTACTAAGATGCTCCAGCAGCGTGCAAAAAAAGTATTAAAGAAATTTGATCCACAGGTCATTGCAATTACTGGTTCAGTGGGTAAAACTTCTGCAAAGCAGGCCATTATCACTGCTATTCTAGATGACTTTACTGTTCGTACTGGTCTGAAAAATTATAACAATGAAATTGGGGTACCCTTGGCTATTTTGGGTGAAAAAAGTCCAGGTAAATCGATTTTTGGTTGGTTGGGTCTTTTATGGCGTAGCTATCATATAAAAACATTTCCTGAGATTTTAGTATTGGAGTTTGGCATTGATCATCCTGGAGATATGGCTGTTCTTTGTGATATTGCCGAGCCAAGTATCGCAGTGGTGACTGGAATTTCTCCTGTTCATGCTGAATATTTCAAAGATATCGATGACCTAGCGAGGGAAAAGGGTGAGATTGTTACTTATGTCAAAGATATTGGTCACGTTATTCTTAATGCTGATGATGAACGTATTAGGTCAATGCAAGATAGAACTATAGCGCCTGTAATTTTTTACGGCTCAAATTCCACTAATATTTCGTTTAAGAATTTACAGATTACGACTCTTCGTGATGAAGAGTTTGATCCTGGTGAAGTTTTTGTTAGAACTCAAGCTGAAATTTATGAAGGAATGGAGATGGTTGGTGAGCTTGATCTAACTAATTTGATTGGCTATGCACCAGCAATGGCAGCTTTGGCAGGATTAGCTGTTGCAAAAGCATTAGATCTTGATTTAGCGACAGTTGTGAACAGGTTGAATAATGGAATGACTCCGGTTTCGGGCAGACTCAGGCCTATACCAGGAATCAAGGGCACATTAGTGATCGACGACTCATACAATGCGGCGCCAGCAGCTATGCAAAATGGCTTAGAGATCTTGCGATTGTTTTCACCTGGCGAAGAAAAAGATCGACGTATTGCAGTTTTAGGTCAGATGATGGAACTCGGCAGTTACAGTGAGGATGAGCATCGAATGATCGGAATGAAAGTGGCGGAAGTGGCAGATTTGTTTATTGCTGTGGGTGAGAGGATGTTACCGGCCGTAGCAGCCGCGAAAGAAGCCGGAATGGATCCGGAGCATGTTGAATGGTTTAAAAATTCAGAAGAAGCCGGACGTTATCTCGATTTGATTTTACAAACAGGCGATGTGGTTTATGTAAAGGGTTCACAATCATCACGAATGGAAAAGGTGGTCAAAGATATTATGGCCGAGCCACTACGCGCTCAAGAGCTCCTGGTGCGTCAAGACGAAGGCTGGTTGAAGGAATAGAATACGGCATCGAGGAGTTTATTCAAAAATTCAATAGTTAATCTATGAATGATCTGATCGAAATTGCTAAAGAGGTAATTGAAAATCATTATCAAAAAGGACGACACTCCACCGGTGCGGCAATGCGTACTAAGTCAGGAAAAGTCTATACTGGAATTTCGATTAACGCGCAGAAATTACATTTATGTTCGGAATGGGGAGCTTTACACCAGGCTTTTTTAGCAGGTGAAAGTGAGATTGAGATGATTGTTGCGGTTCATCGAACTTGTGAAGGTGATTTTGAAATTTATTCACCTTGCGGGTTGTGTCGAGAATTATTTATAACTTATTGCCCAGACGCTGAAGTAATTTTGTCTGATAAAACGTCAGTTAGAGCTAAAGATCTTTTACCAAATGCCTGGCAGAAAAAATAATTTACACACTTATGATCCGGCCGGATCTAATATGCGTAAAAAATCATTGAAATCAAATTCACGACAAGCGAAACTTTTACTTGAGCTAGATGAAGCACTAGATTTTTGGTTTACCATGGCAACTCAACAAACTGCTGTTTTAAAGTACGGCATGGATGGCGTTCGATATTATCGTTCAGTCAGAGAAAGAGCTTATCAAAGACAGGCAATGAGGCGGCTTGAAGAAGCAAAAATTCTCGCAATAAAAAGAGTAGGAGATCAATATGCAGCAGAATTAACTTGTGATGGAGTCGAAGAATTGTTTAGATTAAAGGCACAAATAGCACAAAAGCTGCCAGAAGGTGAGATATGCATGGTTGTTTTCGATATACCGGAATCAAATAGAAAATTACGCAGTCTATTACGTCGATTTCTTAAGAAAGCAGGATTTACTATGTTGCAACAAAGTGTTTGGATTATTAAAAAGGATCTGTATGAGGATTTAGCTATGCTTTTCACGATAAATGGAGCAATACAATGGGTAAAAGTTTTCAAATCGACAGAGGTAAATTAATTTTTATACATCAGAAAATAATGTATTTTAAATATCTTTACACAAATAAGGTCCGGCCGGACCTTATTTGTGTAAAGATTAGTAACTACTCAAAATATTAGATTATAACAATTGAAGATCTTGAAGATCTCTAATAATTGTTATCAATGATTCATTGAAGCAGATGAATTAATCCACTGTTACAGCTTTAGCAAGATTACGGGGTTTGTCTGGATTATGACCACGCAGGACTGCTAGTTCATAAGCAATTAACTGCATAGGGACAACTGCTAACAGTGCAGTCAGAGGTCCATTGGTTGGTATTTCAATAACAGCATTAGCTATACCGTCAGCTAACTCTTTTTTATTAGTAATAACTATAGTGTAGGCACCGCGAGCGCGTACTTCTTCTGCAGCAGTGCGCATAAAGTGAGCATGATTGTCGTCTAAAATCGTCATTATAATCGGCGTACCTTCTTCAATTAGAGCAAATGGACCATGCTTCAAAGCACCACCTGGATAACCTTCAGCGTGTAAATATGTGATTTCTTTAATTTTGAGCGCACCTTCTCTGGCAATTGGTTCAGCATAACCTTTACCGAGCACAAAGCAATGCTCAGCATCAATCAGATTACCAGCTATCTCCCTGCATTGCTCTTCAACATGCAAACTCATACCAACGCTGGTAGGCAGCCGATGTAATGATTCTATTAAGTTACGGCGTGCTTGATTTTCTAGATTCCTATTTTGAGCGAACCAATTTGCTACCAAGGAAAGCACAGTTACCTGAGTTGTGAATGCCTTGGTTGAGGCTACGGCGTGTTCTCGGCCAGCATTAAGATAAACTCCGCAGCGAGTAGTTCGTGGAATCAGTGAACCAACAGCATTGATAATTGAAAATACTGGGATACCAGATTTTTGCGCGTTAGCGACTGCTCTATGAACATCTTTAGTTTCACCCGATTGTGATATTACTAGTAGGCCGCCATTTTCTTTTGGAAAAATGTCTCGGTTCATCTCAGCAGCGTCGATAACTTGAACAGTTTCAAATGCTCTCAATGATCTCATTAATTGAGCGCCGTAGAGCGCAGCAAAGAATGAAGTTCCGCAAGCAGCAATAATTAGGTGTTTGATGTTCAGAAGATTTTCTCTTTGCTCCTCCAAACCTCCGAGCTTAACATTAGCTTCATCAAAAATTCGTCCACCATAGTTTAAGGAACGCGAAATTGCTTCTGGTTGCTCTGATATTTCTTTAATTGTCCAGTGCGGATAAGGAGCTGGAGAGAGCTCGATTTTTTCATCCGGCGCCTGTTCTATACGAGCTAGGTCGAGTGAATGCCCGTCTGCCTTAATAATAGCGATTTCATCATTTTCGAGAGCAATAAATTCTTTGGTTTGCTGACTAAAAGCGGCCGGTTCACTGGCAATAAACATATTGCCTTTGCCAACTCCAATAACAATTGGACTTCCATTTCTGGCAGCAATAATTTGATCTGGTGCATCTTTAGAAATAATCGCTAACCCCCAAGTGCCTTCAAGCCGGTTAAGTGTCTTTTTGATAGCACTCATAAGATCTAGACCTTGGTCGAGAAAGACTCCGATGAGCTGAGCAATCACTTCTGTATCAGTTTCAGATCTAAATTTAATGCCTGTAGCTTGTAATTCTTCACGTAGTTTTAGCGAATTTTCAATTACGCCATTGTGGACAAGAGCAATTCTATCTTTTTGATCATGATGCGGGTGAGCATTGGCATCAGTTTTACCTCCATGTGTTGCCCAGCGAGTGTGAGCAATACCGGTAGGGTGAGCCTCGTGAGCGTCTTTTACTTCACGTAGCTGTTCGATCGCATCTGACGTTGAGCCAATACTAGCGAATTTCGTAGTCACTAATGCTCCGCCTGGAGATATCGAAGAGATTCCAGCCGAATCATAGCCACGATTTTCCAAAATCGTGAGACCTGTTAATAAATGAGGTGCGGCCGCTTCGCGACCGACGAATCCAACAATTCCACACATAGTGATGTTATTCTAATTGACTTAACAAAAAATGGCAAAGTCTATTCAAGATGCCTTGGTTTAGGTACACTGTGGATAACTTAAAAATATACTTTATGGAAACACAAAATAGTGAGTTCGATGACATGAGCCAGGTAGACCTGGAGAATTTTCGGCTCGATAAAACGACCCAAGAGGTTGAAGATGAAGCAGTGCGTAGGAGGGCAGAGCAACTTGCTGAAAGATTAAGAGAGAAGAATGCCTTGCAGGAAGAGGCTTTTGCCGAGGCCGACAAGGTAATCATCGGGCAAGCCGAAATGGAGGCACGACGCCAGACAGCTAAGCAGGAAGGTAAAGAAGATGAGTTTAAAAAATATGAAGCTGCAAAAGATCAGCTGCCTTCGCTTGAAGGAAAGATTGAGTCGCTACAGCGCGAGATTCAAAAGGCTGAAGCAGAATTAGAAGAAGCTGAAAAGATTTTTACACAATGGAGTGAATCTGGTGGTACGCTAAAGAAATTTTGGAATCGAATTCGTGGTAATACTGATTTGCAGAAAACAATTGATTTAGAAAAAGAGAAATTAGCAGCCAAGGAATACGCATTAGATGAGGCTAATATAGCGTATCAAGAGATGCGAGAAATTATAGATAAGTTTTAAAAAAAACTAGTTAAGCAAGAGCGGCGTCCACGAGTGTGGGCGCCGCTGGGGTGTTAGGCCTCAATCTTCTCTTGGCAGAGCTTCTCAGCCAGCCAGAGATGATGGGCCTCGTCGACCATGGTGAGACGGATACGGCGCCTCTCTTCGTCGCTGACGAAGAGAAATTGCAGCAGGTCTTGCCAGGTCTTCAGGTGTCGGAGTGTTGGCTCGTTGCTGGTTTTCTCAGCAATTAGCCGTGAGTTACCCCGGGTCACCTTCAGGTTGTAGTAAACGAACCGGAGGCGGAGCCTGAAGCTACGCCAGCGGAGAGACAACTGGACAACCCAGTCTATTAAAACGCGCTTCATTGCACCTCCAAGCGACCGCAAACCTTAGCCTATTTTATTCTTTCTGTCAAGTTTAAGACAATAATAATTCCATTGACGTTTGTGACAATAACGGGTATAGTTCACAAAATTTATCGCAAACTATGGCAAGGAAAGAAAAACAATTTTCCGGCCCGGTCGTGCGGGGCGAAGGCATTGCAGCGAGAGACTTCGATTTTCCAACGGCTAATCTTGATTTGGGCCACCAGCCAGATTTGGAGCATGGTATATTCGCAGCTAAGGTCTATTTTGATGGCTGGGAGTTTCCTGGGGCGCTTTGCTATGGTTCGGGAGATCCACCGAAATTTGAAGTACATTTACTCGGCTTTGAAGGTGATCTAATCGGCAAAGAACTTGATGTGATTATTATGCAAAAGGTTAGTGAATTGATCGGTTATGATTCAAAAGAACGTCTGCGCCAGAAAATCCAGCACGACGTTCAATTAGTTGAAGAATTTTTTAGAAATTTAAACCAAACTCCACCAGAAGAAAAATAACCGGTTTGAACCGGTTATTTTGTTACTCTATCATTTTTCTTCTTGGCAATGGGCGTTTTCTGATGGTGCCAAACTTTTCAACTCTGTGTTCTATGAAGTGAACCATTTTTTCGGCAATATTCACGCCCGAGGCTTTACTAATACCTTCCAGTCCTGGGTTGGAATTAACTTCAATAATTTTTGGTCCTTTATTAGTTCTGAGGATATCTACACCGGCAATGTCTAGATTTAAAACCTGAGTTGCCTTGATTGCAATTTTCTTTTCTTCAGGTGATAAGTCAGCTACTCCAACACTCCCGCCTTTGTGGAAGTTAGCTCTAAATTCTCCGCTCTTAGCAACACGTTCCATAGTGGCCAAAACCTTCTTTCCAACTACAAAAACACGTAAGTCCTTACCTTTGGCTTCTTTGATATATTCCTGTAGCGATACTGGACCATGTTCTGCGGTGGTCAAGTATTCAACGATTGGCTTGAGTGAGCGTTCCGATTCAGCTAAAAAGACACCACGTCCATGAGTACCGTAAATAGATTTGATAATTACTGGAAAACGAAATTCTCGTGCCGCTTCTTCTAAAATAGCCGGATCTTCGACTACAACGGTTTTTGGTACCGGTATGCCAAAGTGATCCAACATTTGCAAAGTTCTAATTTTGTTTTTTGCACGGAAGACTCCGATATAGCCATTCAGGACATAGAAGCCGGCCAACTGAAACTGTTTAATGATTGAAGCATTAACACTTGGATCTTTTGTAAAACCTGGACGAACTAGCAAGACATCGTAATCATTTGGATCTAGGGCCTTACCTTTGTAGGTTAAGGTTTTGTCATTGCCAAAAACAAGACCAACATATGGGCTAAAGAAAACTTTAACTTTATGGCCACGTTCCTTAGCTTCTTTGATAATACTTTTGGTTCCCACGGCCAACTGTTTGTTGGACTTAACAAAGGTGAGTATAGCGATGTTCATATCGATGGAAGTGTAGAATTAATTTTGCTCTAGGTCAAGAGAGTTGCTCAAATATCTTTTCAAGGGCAGTTCTGTCATTAGCTGTCATCAGCTCTTGCTTAAACTGTTTAATACCAGGAATACCTTTAAAATACCAAGCTAAATGTTTGCGGAATGTAGGGATAGATTGCAGACCATAATGCAGAATATGGAGATCAAGATGTTTATTGATAATCTCGATACGCTCTTGCATGGAAACAGTTTGAATAGCTCGGCCATTGATTTTATCTTCAATGTCTCTGAATATCCAAGGATTACCAAGTGCACCTCGGCCGATTAAGGCACCGTCACATTTCGTTTCCTCGATTGCACTAAAAAAATCATCTGCCGAAGTAATATCACCATTGTACAAAACAGGAATGGAAACCGCTTTTTTTGCTTTTCGCACAACATCACGATTTGCTAGGCCAGTATAGGCTTGAATTTTTGTTCGGCCGTGGATTGAGATTAAGTCAGCGCCGGCAGCTTCGATAATCTTTGCAAACTCGATGCATTCTTCTGGATTAGACCAACCAGCTCGCATTTTCACAGAAACCGGAACAGTTACCACAGCTTTAACTGCTTTGACAATTTTTTCAGCTAAGGCAGAATCTTTCATTAAAGCTGCGCCATTAAAATTTGAAGTTATTTTGTAGACGGGACATCCCATGTTGATATCAATACCTTCTGGTGAATTTTGTTCGACAATAATTTTTGCAGCCTCGGCCATAGTTGCTGGATCAGCACCAAAGATTTGTTGGATCAGCGGTCGTTCGTTTATATGAATTTCAGCCATGTTGAGAGTCTTTTTATTTTCTCTTACAACAGCTTCTGCGGATACCATCTCTCGCCAAACAATTGGTGATGCTAAGGATTTTACTATTCTACAAAAGGGCGAATCAGTCATATCCGCCATTGGTGCCAAACCAACAATAGGTTTTGTGGATGAACTCCAAGAAAAGGTCATAATGGCCGCATTGTTAGTTAATTTTATTCTATTGTCAATTCCTGAGGTTTACCGTATTATATCAAGGAATAAGTAAACTTTCATTATGAAATTGAATTCAACGATTGGTTTTGTCTTGCTTGGCGTAGCCATGATGGCCGCGATCATTGTTTATGCGGTAATAAAAGGCAACGCACCATCGATTTATGACGATTTTGCTCAGTGTATTACTGATAAAGGTGGTCAGATGTACGGTGCCTATTGGTGTCATAATTGTGCAAATACTAAGAAACGATTTGGCAATGCTTTCGATAACATAAATTATATTGAGTGTTCATCTCCAGGGTCCAATACATTTGACTTGTGTCCTGAAATTGATGCAGTGCCAAAGTGGGTGCGTGAAGATGGAGAGTCTTTAGTTGGGGATGTTCCGTTTTTAAATCTATCAGAGTTTTACGAGTGTGAATTGCCGCAATAAATATGAATAAACAAAAAATCTTAACCATTGTTTTTCTCTTTGCAGCTGCAATTGGTGTTTTGGTTTCATCTTATTCTACTTGGGCTCACTACGATCCATCAGTACATGAGATTTGTAGCATTAATGACACTTTTAATTGCGACATCGTAAATAAGAGTGTTTATTCTGAAATTCTAGGAGTACCGGTTGCTCTGATGGGGTTGGTTGCTTATGTATTTTTCTTTGTTGGTTTGTTGGTTTATTTACGATCAAAAAATTCAACGCTCGAGAGCGTATTAAAGGCCGGAATGATTTTAGGCGTACTATTTAGTTTGTATCTCACCTTTATAGAAGCATTTGTTTTGTATACTTGGTGTATCCTTTGTTTAACGCAACAGTTAGCGATTATTGTGATGTTGATCTGTATGTTTATGCTTGCCGCTTCCGATAAGGTGCGACCAGTAGAAAAACAAGAAACATCAACAGATTTATAAATTTTTATGGAGAATCTATCTTTCAATGAACAGGAATTTTTCGAAGAAGTTGTAGCTCGAGCGCTGGAAGAAGGTGTTGCTAATAAGGAAGCCTTTGATGAATATGTAGATCAGGCTGTTAGGGAACATGAAAGGTGGGGAGAATTGCATGATGACAATGATCTTGATGGTATAGTGACCCAGGTTCAAGCACGTTGGGGAGAATATCAAGAGATATTAGACAATAAAACAATTTAGTTTATGCAGATCCTGTTTCTCGGAGGTGTTGATGAAGTGACAGGATCTTGTTTTTTGATTAAAACATCAAGGGGGAAACTACTGATTGACTGTGGCATGTTTCAAGGTGAGAAGGAAGAAGCTAAGCATAATTTTGATCAGTTTAGTTTTGATCCAAAGTCACTTGATGCTGTTTTGGTTACTCATGCGCATGTAGATCACACTGGACGTTTGCCATTGCTTGTTAAGGAAGGTTTTGGAGGGCTAGTTTATTTCACTCCACCCACGAAAACAGTTGCCATGTTGATTTTGGAAGATGCTCAACGAGTCATGGCAGAAAATGCGGAAAAGCACGGGGACAAAATTCTTTATTTACCAGAAGATATTAGTCGACTCAAGACTAGGTCGCGTGGAATTAACTATCACACTGAATTTGAACCAATCCCTGGTATCAAAGCCATGTTTCATAATGCTGGGCATATTTTAGGTTCAGCTTATTTAAGTTTAGATATTCCGGCTGAGGAGATGACATCTGGCCAAGCAACACGATTTATTTTTAGCGGTGATATTGGAAATGACGCTGTGCCAATTTTGCCAGAGACTGAGCCAATTGATCACGCTGATTACGTTATAGTTGAATCAACTTATGGTAATCGTGAGCATGAACCAGTCGCTGTTCGGCAAGAAAAGTTACAAGAAATGATCAGCAAAGTCATTGGCCGAGGCGGCAGTCTTTTAATTCCGGCTTTTTCTGTTGAACGAACGCAAGAGCTTTTGTATGCTTTGGACGAATTATTTGATCAAAAGAAATTACCTAAAGTACCTATTTATCTCGACAGTCCATTAGCGATTCATACAACTGAGGCATACAGACAATATAAAGATTACCTTCAATTTGATAGGAAGATCTTATCCAGTCCTGATGCTGATTTTTTCTCTTTCCCAAATTTAAAGTTGACACTAACACAGCAAGAATCAAAAACGATCAATAATGACCACCGTCCGAAAATAATTATTGCCGGAAGCGGAATGATGACTGGAGGTAGGATCTTACATCATTTAAAACGCTATCTTAATGACGAAAAGAGTGGCTTGCTCATTATTGGTTATCAGGCAGAGGGTACGCTTGGTCGGCGGATTTTTGACGGTGCTTCCAAGGTAATGATTTATGGTGATGAAGTAGACGTGCGAGCCAGTGTTGAGGCAATCGGAGCATTCTCCGCTCATGGTGATAGAAATAAATTGGCACGTTGGTTAGTTCCGAAGAGTGGGGAAGTGAAGAAGATTTTTTTGGTCCATGGTGAAGAAGTCGTAAAAGTAGATTTCAAATCATTTTTACAAGACAAAGTTAGCTCAGAGGTTATTATCCCGAAATTCGCCGAGAATTTTGAGTTTTAGTTAGAGAATTTTCTAATCTTAGCCAAGCGGTTGTTACATCTATGTAATTTTGGCTATATTCTTGTACCAAAATTAAATCAAAGCTTATAAATCAAAGCTTAGCTTTGGAAAGCTTAGCTTCCTGTGGATAAGGCATTGACAGAGTTTGCTGAAAACTTTTTTTCAAACTAAGTTTGCAGTAAACTAAGTTTGCTGTGGATAAGTATTAGAAACAAACATCAAGCGTTTGACAGGCTGCTGTGTAAAATTCAGAAGCGGAGGAGGAATTTGTATCAAAATTTATGGTTTCTGGGTTATGTGGAGACAATGTTGAGAGTGTAATAGCCTTATTTTCGAGAACTTCGGCTATTTCATCAGCTTCTGATACGTAGACATTAATTGTTCCAGAACTGTTTGCGAGATCAATTCGATCTAACCAGCCGTAGTGAACAATAGATGTAAGTCCATTTATATTTGTTTGGATATCTCGCGTAAATACGCTTAAATCACCTTTAACAATTATTCTGCCTTGAATAAGCTGAATTGTTTCCCGGCCTTCTCGACCATCGAGAATTTTTACTTCTGTGTTTTCGTCTAGAATAATCATTGAATCACCAAGATGAAGCAGCAAAGGAATTTCAAAGTTTGAAGCCATTTGTCCAGAATCACCATGAACAAAAAACGGCTGAATCAGTTCACTGTTTGGCATAGTGCTAACAATTTCGCCACGAGAAAATGTCCAAGGTTTGACATTCGTATATAACCAAGCTTCCTGATGCTTTTGGTATCCCTCGCCGCCAGCCCAGCGGTAGCCAACACGGTTGCCAACAAGCAACAGTGTGGAAAGAATAGCTACGAAGAAAATAAGTAGCGTGGTAAACTTAGGCATAGATAATTTCACTAATGCTTTTTATGGCTTTACTAGAATTCTTTGGCGAAACCTGTCCTCATTGTATTGAGATGCATCCGTTAGTAGAAAAACTTGAGAAAGAGTTAGGTGTGCAGTTTGAGAAAAATGAGGTCTGGAATAATGAAGAAAATGCAGCAAAAATGTCAGAGTATGATAAGGGCATCTGTGGTGGCGTGCCATTTTTCTTTAATACAGAAACTAAAGAGCATATTTGTGGCGCTACCAGTTACGAGAATCTTAAAAAGTGGGTCAAAGGCGAATAATTATATTCTATCAACCCAATGTTTATCTACTTCGACATTAAGCTCGAGGTAGATTTTTCTTTGAGTCACTGTTTCTAATTCATTGCGAGTAGCTTGACCAATTTCTTTAATTCCACGTCCGCCCTTGCCAATGATCATTCTTTTATAGCGCTCCTCGGTAGTAAAGATAGTGGCGGAAATATATAGAGTACCACTTTTGCGTTCCTCAATTTCATCAACAACTACGTGCACTGTATAAGGTACTTCATCGCGCAGACGAAGGAAAAGTTTTTCTCGGATGAGTTCTGAAAGTTGTTCTTCTTTACTGATATTGGAAACCTGGTGAGCCGGATAAAGAAATTCGCCCTCTGGAAGTTCATTGAAAATCCATCGCTTTAATCGATCGAGGTTGCTGCCGTTTAATGCAGATACTTCTATTGCTTCGTCAAAACCATGCTGGTCGACCAGATCGCGATAAAATTCCAAATAGCGTTTGGATTTCTTGTTATCAATTTTATTAATGACTAAAAGTTTTGGTTTAGTAGATAGCTCAATTAATTTAAGAGTTTGCTTTTCTTCACTGCCAATTGCTCGCGTAGGATCGACTACATAAAGAATAACATCAATATCCTGCAGCGAGTCGTGAACATAACGCATTAATTTTTTCGTTAGTTCGTCTTTAGCCTTTTGCATGATGCCTGGAGTATCTACAAAAACTGCCTGACCTTCATCGGACGTCAAAACTCCTTGCAACGGTTGACGCGTTGTTTGAGGTTTTGGAGTAGTTATTGCGACCTTAGTACCAACGAGGGCATTCAACAAAGTTGATTTACCAACGTTAGAACGCCCGATCATGACGACAAATCCTGATTTCATATGATAGAATACTAACATGACTAGCCAAAGAAAACCAAATTTTATCTCTTTTTTCCCTCACGGCCTCTTTGTTGAAGCACTTTTGAAGAAAAGACCAGTAAAACGCGCTTTTTGCAGAGGTGAGGAAGGAGAGTTTGTTTTTCATCTCCTAGCTGATACTGATTTGGCAGAAATTCATGTTGCAGAACCTGACCACGAATCCATTGTAACTCTTCAATTAAAGCTTGATTTACTTCGACGATTTACCTGGAATGAATTTGCTGAGTTTTTTGGTGGCAAGAGTATTCACGAAAGACTGGAGAAATCAGAACGTTGGTTTGCGGATAGTTTTAGTTGGCATCGCAAGCGTCGTACGCACGCCAGATATCTTCGTGACATCGAAAGTTTGCATCGACTAAAAAAACGTTTATCGTTCCTAACACTGCACGGTGAAGATTATTTTCATTCTTTAGCAAACTATTTACCCAAGTCATTTGATTTAATTTATTTAGGCAGACTTTTAGATGAACCAGCGCTCCTCAAACATGAAAGTTGGACAGAAGCAATTCGTTCGCGTTTGAGCGAGAACGGCAGGTTAGTTCTTTTGACCGATCAAGATGAAGATTTTGTTGCGGATAGAATGCGAGCTTGTGGATTTCAGATCGATGAACGATATAATTTTGATCCACAGATTAGCGCCCTTGTATTTTCTTCTATGTTAGTAGAAGATTGATTAGTATGAAAGAAATCGAAGCAAAAATTTTAGACATTGATGTCACCGATACCATGAGCAGAATTCTGGAGGCCGGAGCAGAGAAGACGTTCGATGGAAATGTTGACGTTGTTTTTTATGATTATCCTGACGATAAACTCCGATCTGAAGGCAGACGATTACGTTTAAGGTCGTTTGGTGATCGCGTGGAGCTAACTTATAAAAAAAATCTTAGCAAGGAAACCGTTAAGATCGCTGAGGAGCTTCAAGTTAATGTTTCTAACTTTGATGAAACAAAACAGATCTTGGAAGGTATAGGTTTGGTCCCAGTGTATAGCTATACTAAGCACAGAGTTTCATTTTGTATTAAAGATGCTTGTTTTGAAGTCGATTCAATTCCAGGTTGCCCACCATTTTTGGAAATCGAAGCAGTTACAGAGGAAAAAGTCTTCGAATGGGTGAAAAAGTTGGGCTTTAGTGCCGAAAGTGCGCTTCCTTGGTCTGGAAACGAAGTGATTGAATATTATTCATAACCCGGTTTAGACAAGGCACAGGCTACCCTTTATTATTTTTAATAGTTCGTGTATACTTCTGCACGAATTATTTATTTCAATATGTCTAAGAGAAAACAAGTGTATATTTACGCCCTGATCTTACTAGGTCTTGTCGGCGTACCAGTGGCAGTTTTTGCCGAAGAAGCAGCTGAAGGAGGTCATGGAGGCTTTGGAATGACCTTTCTTTGGATCGCGGTTATCTTGATTGCGGCTAAGCTTTCAAGTTTGGTTGAGAAATTTGGTCAGCCATCAGTGCTTGGTGAGTTGGTCATGGGTGTTATTTTAGGAAACCTAGTTTTGATTGGTATCGATCTTTTTGAGCCAATCAAACATGACTCAATTATTGAGTTCTTAGCTGAACTTGGTGTAGTCATTCTTCTTTTCCAAATTGGATTAGAATCAAATATCAAGGAAATGAAAAAGGTAGGTGTAAATGCTTTCTTGGTAGCAATGATTGGTGTTGTTCTGCCATTTGTTCTTGGAACGTACATCGTTGGTCCTTGGCTTTTACCAGGCCTTGATTCAACAGCTTATCTCTTCTTAGGAGCTTCGCTAACAGCTACGTCTGTAGGAATTACTGCTCGTGTTTTCCAGGAACTTAAGAAATTACAAATCAGGGAAGCTCAAATAGTTCTTGGCGCCGCTGTTATTGATGACGTTTTAGGACTAATTATCTTGGCCGTTGTTTCAGCCATTGCTACAGGCGGTGCTGTGACAGCTGGAGTAATAGGAGTGATCACTGCAAAAGCTATTCTTTTCTTGGTTGGCGCGATTGTTCTAGGACAATTAGCTGCTCCATTCCTCAGTAAGTATTTGGCAAAAATTCAGGCTGGCGTGGGTATGAAATTCACCTTAGCTATTGCTTTTGCTTTGCTTTTTGCCTGGGGAGCTTCGGAAATTGGTTTGGCTGCTATTGTCGGAGCTTTTGCTGCCGGTTTGGTGCTTGACCCTGTTCATTTCCGTTATTTCAAAGATGCAAAAGTTGTTCGTGACGTTAAGAAGGCTCTAAAAGACGCGGATGCCCAGGACAAGGTTGTGTCTGAGGTTTCCAAAGCAATTGAGGAGCATGCTCATCGTCACATTGAAGATTTGATTGAGCCAGTTTCATTTTTCTTAGTTCCAATCTTCTTTGTGTTTACTGGTATGGCTGTTAATCTGGAGACAATGTTTGATCCAAAGATTTTAGGCGTGGCTCTAGCCATCACTGTAGTTGCTGTATTTGGAAAGGTCTTAGCAGGAGTTGCAGCAGGGAAGGTAAATAAGGTATTGGTAGGCTTTGGAATGGTGCCGCGTGGTGAAGTTGGATTGATTTTTGCTGCTATTGGTAAAGGTCTTGGTGTTGTTTCGGATGAAGTTTTCTCAATCATTGTGATAATGGTGATTTTGACCACTTTGATGACCCCACCGATTCTAGTTGCACTACTTAAGAGACAAAAATAAGGATGCGAGGTAAGATAAGGGTGTTAATCGCCCTTATTTTATTTTATGAAAATAAACGGTTTATATCTTCTTGGTATAGTTTTGGTCGTTGCTGCTATGGTCATTACAGTGTTTTGGATTAAAAGCGCGCAAGAAAGAGTCGGATTAACAACTACTGTTGGTGAAGAAGATTTATATCTTGATCGAGACTTAGAGGAAGCAATTTTATCAACTGAAAAAGAAATTGATACCGCGACATTGGGCGATGCAGTTTATGTGGATAAAATAATGTTTAATTATGGCGAACCTGCCGGCAATAATCTTTGGAAGTACTCAGGAGTAATATTTATAGTCAACGAGCAAAGCATTGGTATCAAAGATGCTAAGATTTCTATTGAAATAAGAACATCGCTCGAAACCGAGAGATTGACTCTTATTACCGACGAATTTGGAAAGGTGGAGTTTGATGTTGAGGTTGAAAATGGTTCAGGTGAGTGGTTTGTGGAGATTGTGGATATTTTGGGTGATGGTTTGCATTATGCTCCAGAATTGAATAACATTCGTGTATACAATGGAATCAACCAATAAATATGTTTCATCCAGATGAGAAGCGGCCGAAAGTGGGGGTGGCAGCAGTAATTATTAAGGAGGGAAAGGTGCTCATGGGGCAGCGATTGAATGCTCATGGAGCCGATATGTGGAGTTTTCCAAGTGGACACTTAGAGTGGAATGAAAGTTGGGAAGAGTGTGCGATACGCGAAACTCAAGAGGAGGCGGGCGTGGAGATAAGAAACGTCCGTTTTTTGACTGCTACAAATGATGTTATGTATGCGGATAGTACGCACTACATTACCATTTTTATGCTGGCTGATTGGGCAGATAAGGAGCCACAGGTTACAGAACCGGACAAAATGGTTAACTGGCGCTGGTTTGATTGGGACGATTTGCCCGAGCCCTTGTTTTACTCAGTGGCGAATTTGATTGATTCCGGAGTCTCACCATTGCCAGATGCTTTAGCTCAACAAGAACGTCAAATCGTGAATGCTACAAAAGAGTATGTTAGCGCTCGGTTAACAGGTGAATCTTCAGGCCATGATTGGTGGCACAGTTATCGAGTTTGGAAAATTACCAAGCAAATAATAAAACACGAGGAGTGCGATCAGTTTGTTGCAGAGCTAGCTGCTTTGTTGCACGATATTTCTGATTACAAATTGAATGGTGGAGACATGGATGCGGGCCCTGATTTAGCTAAAGAATGGCTGGAACATCAAAAGGTTGAGAGTATCAGAATTAATCAGGTAGCAGAAATTATTCGTACCATGGCTTTTAAAGGCGCGGCTGAGGTCGATGAAATGAAGACAATTGAAGGAAAAATTGTACAAGATGCCGATCGACTGGAAGCGATTGGAGCAGTAGGAATTGCGCGTTGTTTTGCTTTTGGTGGAGCAGTTAACCAGACTTTGTATGATCCAAATATAAATCCCGCGCAGCAGCAAGATTTTATTGCCTATAAAAATAAGGGTAAAACTACATCAATTAATCATTTTTACGAAAAACTTCTATTAGTTAAAGACAGAATGAAGACCGAAACTGGAAAAAGACTGGCACAAGATCGTCACCAGTTCATGGAAGCATTCTTGGAGCAGTTTTATATGGAAGTAACGGATGGCATGGATAAAAACACAGATAGCACGGATATAGGTACGGATTGCATAGATAAAGATAGACAGTTTCACGAAAGGCCCAATTATGAAGCAAAATTAGTGCGTGATAAAATTCCTGAGATTATTGAAAGAAATGGTGAGCGACCAATGATCCGTATTGCCGACCAAGAAGAGTATCGAGATGTTTTGAAAGAAAAACTTCTTGAGGAGGCAGCAGAATTTAAGCGCGATGAAACGCCGGAAGAAATTGCTGATATTTTTGAAGTAATAGATGCGATTTGTAAAGAGTTTGGTTTTGCAAAGCCAATAGTTGAAAATTTACAACGCGAAAAAAAAGAAAAACGTGGCGGTTTTGAGGAAAAGATTATTTTGGAGGATGTAGAATAAAAGAAAGCCCGGAGGATTTCTTTATTTTTTAACAAGTTTTGTTACTAGTTCAACATGCGGTGTGTGTGGGAACATATCAATAGCTCGAATAGCCTCCACTTGATAAAATTCTTGTAATTGGACTAGCTCGCGAGCAAAGTTTTTGTAGTTGCAAGAAACGTAAACGATTGTAGCTGGCTTAGCTTCAAGGATGTCGGCCAGAGCTTTATCGTGCATGCCGCTGCGAGGCGGATCGAGAATGACTACATCGGCTCCAATTGACTGCCAGTCAAATTCTTCAGTTTTAGCATCATGAAACTCGATGTTTACAGCATTGAGTTCAGCATTAACTCGCGCGTCGCGGATCGCTTCTGGTACCAACTCTACACCGACCGTTTGAGCTGCTTCAGGAGCAAGTGCGATTGAGAAAAAACCAGAGCCACAATAAAGGTCGAGCAAAGTTTTTTCACTCAAGTCACCACAAAACTCACGAACTGTTTGTAATAACAACTCGGCGCCAGCGGAGTTTGTTTGGAAAAAAGCGTTGGGTGTGATGCGGTAGGTGTGGCCGTCAATAAGTTCTTCAATAAATCCAGAGCCGCAAATTACGCGTAATTCATCGCCAAAAGAGACGTCGGTAACGGTATGATTTATGGACCAAATTAGAGTTGTTGGTTGAGTAATTTCAGCGAGTTGTTCGAGAGAGGCTTGTACGGCTAATTCTTCGATTTTATCGACTGGAGCACTACTTACGACGGTGATCATGCTTTCACCTTTTTTTGTCGCCCGAATTACAGCATACCGTAAAAGTCCGGTATGAGCTTTGCGATCATAAAATGATAAACCAGCAGACTTTGTCCAGTCGCGTACTTGGTGAAAAAGTTCTTCAATTTTTTCGTCTGCCAAAAAGCAGGTGTGATCATCGATTACCTTCCACCACTTACCTTTTTCACGCATGCCAACTCTTCCTTCAAAATCAATCACAAAGTCCATGCGGTTACGATAGTGATCAGTGACTGGTGCCGCTACAATTTCTTTAACTCGCGTATCCAACTTTTTCAACTTAAAAGAACCGTTGATGTCACTCAATTTTTGATCAAGTTGTTTTTGGTATGGAATATGTGACCAGCCACAAGAGCCACAGAGTTCTTTGTTGGGACAGAGGTCTTTCATAATGCTTGATCATAGTCACAATTTCGGGTATGGTCAAGTATTATGATTATCATCGCACACAATATTCGCAGCATGTATAACGTTGGTTCAATATTTCGTAATGCCGCCGCCTTTAATATAGAAAAGTTATATTTAACCGGAATTAGTGCAATTCCACCTAGAAAAGAGATCGCTAAGGTGGCACTGGGAGCGGTTGATTTAGTTAACTGGGAAGCAGGTGAGATCGAGGAAGTCATCACTCGGCTCAAAACTGAAGGTTATCATGTTTACGGTCTGGAACAGGGTAAAGGATCGATATCTCTGGACGTGGTTGTGGGTGGCTTACAAAATAAAAAAATTGCATTAGTTTTAGGAAATGAAGTTGAAGGTATTGATAAAGAGACTATTAAATTACTTGATGGTCTGATTGAAATTCCTATGGGCAAAAAACGCTCTCTCAATGTTTCTGTAGCGAGTGGAATTGCCATGTTTGTTTTGGGAAGTAAATAAGTTTTTATACACCACAGCTCAACAACTCCAGAACTAAATAACTCCTAACTTGTGCTATAATAACAAAAGGTATGACACTATCAATTGTTATTCCAACAAAAAACGAAGAGACATGTCTTCCACAGCTTTTTAGTTCTATCAAACTACAGAGCCTACAACCAGATCAAGTTATAATTGCTGATGCTCAATCAGACGACGAAACTCGTTGTGTGGCAGAGCAGTTTGGTGCGATTATAGTTAATGGTGGCATGCCAGGGGAGGGAAGAAACCTTGGGGCTGCAGTTGCGACTTCGGAGCTGATTCTTTTTCTTGATGCTGACGTTGTTTTGGAAGACAAACAATTACTACAAAAAGCTGTAGGTGAATTTGAGCAAAAGAATCTAGACATTGCTACGGCCGATATACTACCAATTGCTGGAAACTTGTACGACCAATTCTCGCATGAGGTGTATAATTTGTATGTACGTCTTTGGGGAAAAACTCATCCACATGCACCTGGTTTTTTCATCCTAGTGAAACGCTCACTGCATAAGCAAATTAATGGTTTTGATGAAACAGTTGTATTTGCTGAAGATCATGATTATGTGCGACGTGCAGGTAAGGTTGGCAAATTTGGTTTTTTGGACAGTGTTAAGATATCAGTTTCAGTGCGACGGCAAGATCGTGACGGTAGATTATCCATGGGTGTTAAGTATGTGCTGGCTGAATTGCACATTTTGTTCATAGGGCCAATTAGACATAATAAATTTAATTATACTTTTGGTCATCCAAAGAAAGATTATGCAGGAGAAGAATAAACTTTTTGATCCAAGTGTTGTTGATCATACAGCTGTGATCATACATTTGGTTTCGGAAAGTTCACCTCGAAAAGTTTTTTTGATGATGGTAATAATTTCGAGCATTATCGCTACACTTGGTTTACTTAATAATAATTTAGCCATCGTCATCGGCGCCATGTTAGTTGCTCCATTACTTTGGCCAATTTTGGGTATTAGCATGGGTTTGCTGGTTCGTGATTTCAGAATGATTAAGCTAGCGGTTATCAGTATTTTTCTGGCATTAGTACTAGCTATCGGTACTGCAATGTTGATTACTTTCTTATATATTCCTCTTGGTGCCACACATAGTATCTTCAACTATGCTAACTATGGGTTTATGTTGCCGGTGTCTATTGCAGCCGGAGCCGCAGCCGCTTTTGCAGTTTCCTATACGAGCATCAAAGAAACTGTAGCCGGTGTAGCTATTACCGTAGCTTTACTTCCGCCAATAGTAAGTATAGGCATTGGTCTTGGAGCAACGAATTGGGATTTATTATTTGACTCAGTTAAGATTTTTGCTATTAACCTCACTGGTATTATTACTACTACATTTTTTGTTTTTTTAGCTTTAGGATTTCATAAATATACACGATCCGCTGAAACTGCGGCAGTAAAGGAAGAGAAGATTTTGAAAAATTCGTAAATAATTAAGGAGGGTATGCGTCACAAACCGATTAAAGGCAAGACATTTACATGGCATCATTTTAGCGATCTTGATGAGCTAGATTTTGACTTCATGCACAAAAATTTCCAATTTCATCCTCTTGATTTTGATGACTTGCGTGAAGCTGTTGAACTTCCAAAGGTTGATGTTTATAAGCATTATGTTTTTGCAGTTTTTGTTGTGCCGGTTTTAGACAAGAATGGCAATCGAGTTGGCAAAACGAATTTACCGGTATTTATTGGTAAAGATTACATAGTTACTGCAACTCTCAAACCAATCGACTCAGTAGAGCGTATCTTTGTTAGAATGCAACGGAATCGTAGCTTGAAACAAGAGGCCATGAATAAATCTACGGGTTTCTTTTTGTACAAATTACTCGATTATGTTTTTAGAGATGTGAATGTTGTTTTGCAAGAGTTAGTAAAGGAGACTCAGAATATGGAAAAGCTGGTTTATGATAAGCGCACTGACGTCACAACTAAACGTCTCGGGATCCTTAGAGGAAATATTTTATACTTTAATCATTTAGTTGATCCGCAAAGAATTCTGTTAGCTCATTTCATGAACGCCAAAAAGACTTTTTTTGGAAGAGATCTTGATCCGTATTTCGATGACATAAAAGATACGTTGGACGCTCAATGGATTGTCAGCAATAACCTACGTGGAATGGTAGATGGTCTGTTTAGTGTCAATGAAGCATTTCTAACCCACAAAACAAACAAGATCATTCGCATTCTTACGATTATTTCTGTTGTTTTGATGCCACCAACTTTAATCAGCAGTTATTATGGCATGAATGTTAACGGTTTGCCTTACGCGCATGATATCGGAATCGTCTCTGCTATTGTTATATTTTCTTTGTTAGTATTTTTAATTTTTGTTTTCTATCTTGATAAGAAGCGTGATTAATATGCGCCCAATTCCAGTCGACGTTATTCCATCACACATATATTTATCGCAAGAGGATCAGGCGACTTTGTTTGGTATTGGTAGGCCAATGACGATTTTTAAAGAGCACTCGCAGGCCGGCCAACTGGTGTATGAAGAAACTTTAGAGGTTCAGGGTGGACTTAAACGAGTTTTACAATTGCGAATAATGGGTCCTAATTGGGAGCAGAGTCAAGTTTATTTGACACCAACCGAGGCAATTTATTTGGGACTAAAATTGCAAGACGAATCTAGAGCCGGCGACTTATCGCAAGCTGCTGCTTGTACGTTGTTTGGTCCTAAAGACAAAGTTTTTCTTAAAAATGGCGCAATAATTCC
>JAHISC010000084.1 GCA_018818445.1 Patescibacteria group bacterium
GCAATCGTTACCTACCGATAATATGCAAATAGTTTCATCAAAAAAAGGATTTACTTTGATTGAACTGGTTTTGTATATTGCGATTATTGCAGGATTTTTAACTACAACAATCTTCTTTGCTATGCGTGTTGTAGAAGGTGGCCAGCGTGCCAGAATTCATGCAGAGGTTCAGCAAAATTTACGAGTTGCTATGGAGAGAATTGATCGCGAAATTCGGTCAGCAGTAGATTTAAATGTTGCAGGTTCAACTTTTAATGCACACCCAGGAGTACTTTCTCTGGAAGGAGAATCAGGTGAAGATCCTATTGTTTTTGATATTCAAGGCGGGATTTTACGACTTAGCAAAGGAGCTAGCGGACCGTATAACCTAACTTCAAACGATGTTGAGGTAACAAACTTTGTAGTAAAAAATCACAGTGTATCTAACAGGACTAAAGTGATTCAAATCGAAATGACTGTTCGTTACGCGAGTACGGCAGACTCTGTTGCTTATGATGTTGAGTCCAGCGCTCGAACATCAGTAGTTCTAAGAACTCAATCTGATTAATATGGAGTCACTTCAAACAAAAAAAGGCGTCGCAGCTCTAATGACCGTGATTATTGTTGTAGCCATGGTTTTATCTATTGGCGTTGTTATAGCACAAATTGGCATCAATGAACTGGTCTTTGGTTTGCAAGGTGATAGATCAGATCAACTTTTGCAAATTGCTGACTCATGCGCCGATGAGGGCTATTATCGTTTAAAAAGAGACCAAGGTTATTCAGGTGGTACCGTGACCTTTAGCGAAGGGTCTTGTACACTTACCATCAGCGGTAGCGAACCAAATAGAATTCTCACTGTTTCTGCAACTGTAGAAGAGCTTACGCGTGACTTTACTATAAATATTGACGCTAAAAGTAATATTGCAGCTAATGCTAGAGGCATTGATGTAACTAATTGGCTCGAACAATAATATGGCAATTTTTAATACAGGATTAGGTATAGATATTTCAGATCACCATGTTCGCTTTGCGCGAATGTCGCATTCAGGTAGGCCAACCTCACTTTTGGAGATTAAACTGCCACACGGTCTTATTATTGATGACCAGGTTACAAAACCGAAAACTTTAAAAAAAGAATTAGAAAAAAGAATGCAGGAATCCGGTTTTGTCGATACAGAGGATAAAGCTACAATTCTAATTCCAGAGTCGCGAGTTTTTTCAACTAGTTTTTTAATCGATAAAGGTTTACGAGGTGAAGAGTTTACAGCTCAGGCCGTCGGTTTAGCACAAAAAGAGATTCCAATTCCATTTACTGAATGCTACGTTGATGTTCACAAGGGTAGGCGAGTTGATTCTCAATCACGGGTTAGCGTTTTAGCTATTGAGAAATCAGTAGTGAATGGGTTAGTTCAAGCTTTTGGTTCAATGTCTTTCAAAGCAGAGATGATGGAGTCTAATAATGCAGCTTTGCATCGGGTTTATCGTGAATATCATAAAAAAGAATTTACGCTACCGAGTGAAGAAGATCTGGTTATGATTGTAGATATTGGGCATAGATGGAGCAACATCACACTTTATGGTACAATGTCTGCATCGGTTTTTTCACGTTCCATTGCGCTGCGCGAGCTTTCTGACACCAGTCGTGGTGTGGTGAAAAGCTTGACAAAAGAAATGATTCAAAAGATTTGTGAGCGAATAAAACAGATTCTGGATTTATATGCAGACCAAGGATTGCGAACCCCATTGGTAATTGTAGCTGGTGTTGAAGGAATTCAGGATGGAATATGTAACTACTGCTCAAAAATTATCAAAAAGTGTGTTATCAAACGCATTGGTGATGTTGTAGACATTCCAGATCTTGCAGCTCAAGATGTACATGTTTACGGAGCAGCGATCGGAGCCGGACTAAGAGCTTCAAAGATTAGATCATTTAGTAAAGAACACAAGATAATAATTTCTTAAATATGAATAATCAGAAAGGTTTTACACTCATCGAACTTTTGATCGTTATCGCGATCATCTCAATCTTGGCAGCGATCGTTTTCGTTGCTTTGGATCCGGCTACTCGTTTTGCTGATGCACGTGATGCTCGTCGTTATTCTGATGCGGCAGAATTATTGCATGCAATAAAAATAGACCAGGTCGATAATGGAGGTAGTTACATGGCCGATATCGCGGCTACAACTTCCGCTCAAGTTTATATGATTGGTACGGCGGTTGCCGGTTGTGATGATCAAAACGCAGTTTGTAACACAGTAGTCCCTAATGACACGAACTGTGTTGACTTAACAGATTTGGCAACAGATGGGTATATCGGGTCAGTGCCAATAAGTCCAAATGGTGCGGGTACTTGGACGGCCTCTATTACCGGCTACACACTAGAACGGCGAGGAAATGGAATCCTGATTATTCGTGCTTGCGAATCAGAGAACACAGGCGAAATTCAAGTTTCACGATAGAATTAAGAAAAGCTCAGGTCACGATGGTCTGAGCTTTTAGTTTTCCCCAAGCATTTTAACACTAACCGTGTTATGATGTATTAATATTTAAGATATTAATACTTTATGGATAATCAGAAAGGTTTTACACTCATCGAACTTTTGATCGTTATCGCTATTATTTCAATTTTAGCTGCTATTGTTTTCGTTGCTTTGGATCCGGCTACTCGTTTTGCTGATGCACGCGACGCGAGGCGTCAGTCTGATGTAACAGAGATGCTGCATGCAATAAAAATTGATCAGGTTGATAACGGTGGAAGTTACTTGGCAGCAGTTGCTGGTACGACTTCAGCTCAAGTCTATATGATTGGAACTGCCGTAGCTGGTTGTGATGATCAAAATGCTGTGTGTGATACTAATGTTAATTCAGATACGCACTGTGTTAACCTCACTGCTCTTGCCACGGACGGCTATCTAGGCTCAGTACCAATCAGTCCAAATGGATCAGGTACCTGGGATGCGACAATTACTGGCTACACATTAGAACGACGTGGTAATGGAATTCTGGTTATTCGAGCTTGCGAATCAGAGAACACTTCAGAAATTACTGCTTCAAGATAGGAAAATAAAAATCCGGGAGTTTTTTCTCCCGGATTTTGTTTACTTCAATTTCAGACTACTTCATGATATCATTGGATCATTATGGCTAAGGAACATAGAAATAATGATGGCTCAATTTGTCGCGTTCCTCTTACATCCGAGGAAAGAGAAATGATCGAAACGGAAAAGGCAAAAAGTTTACGCATGTCAGATATTACTTGGCGGATTTTTCGGATCATGGCCGAATTCGTTGAAGGCTTTCAGTTTCTTTCACAGTTTTCAAATGAGGTTACGGTTTTTGGTTCAACTCGTTTACCAGCCACAAATAAATGGTACCAAGAGGCAGAAAAACTTGGTCGGATTTTAGCACAGAATGATTTTACAGTTGTAACAGGCGGCGGTCCTGGAATTATGGAGGCAGCTAACAAAGGAGCACATGAGGCAGGAGGAATTTCTGTCGGTATCAATATTCAATTACCCAAGGAGCAGCGGATCAATCCGTATGTTAAAACTTCGCGCGCTTTTCATTACTTTTTTGTACGCAAAGTAATTTTAGCTGCTTCAGCTCAGGCGTATGTTTACTTTCCTGGTGGTTTTGGTACATTGGACGAGCTCTTTGAGATTTTGACTCTCATACAAACTAAAAAGTCTGAATCCATGCCAGTAATCTTAGTTGGCAAAGAGTATTGGGATGGTTGGCTTAATTGGGTTAAGTCAACAGTTTTTGAAGAATTTGATGCTATCGACGCAGATGATTTAGAAATATTTAAAATAGTCGATTCTGCTGAAGAAGCCTACGAATTAGTAAAACATTCATCAGAGCGATCTTTTTTCTAGCCTATGTCGCAAAGACTTTTACAATTAATGCAATCGCTCAAAAAACCACAAGGCTTAGCTGCTTCTGAAGCTGGAGCAGAAGTTATTGAAGTAAGTGGAGCAGCGAGTACAGCGGCAACACTTTACGAAAAAGTACGCACAGTTGTTGATTATCAAGAAGAACATTTGTTACGACGAAATGCAATTTTGAGAATTCTAAAACGTTATCTTGGTTCAGACGTTCCACTGGAAGACATGTCAGAAAATCTATTGCAGGAGTTAGTTTGGGCAAAATATTTACCAAATCAGCAGGTTCCAACTTCTTTGGTTGAGAGTCTAAACCCGATTATTAAAAAGTACGAGCCTTTACTACACGCTACTGACAGCTTTGGTGGCAGGAAAGATTGGGCTTTTCAGTGGGTCATGGATGTAATGTCGACTGAGATTGAGTATGCCATTGCGCCTCCTTTGGGAGATGAAGCTCTGGTTAGCTACATGTACGAAGAAATGCGTCAGCGAGTCATGTGGGATCCAGAATTACCAATCAAAGATGCCGATAAAGATCTTTTACTCTACATCGCTATTCATAAAGTATTGCTAAAATCAAATTTAGCTACTCTTCGTTTCCGAGTGTTCACGCTTTATTATCCAGAGTGGCCAGGCGGAGTATCGGACGAATATGCAGATAAAATTGGTCTACATTTAGAAACTGTTATAAAAATAGTCGAAAAACAGTTGACGCATCCTGTAATGATTAAACTGTCGATACTTCTCAGGAGGAAGACCAGTGTTTTTCATGTTATTAAAGATGTTATTCAACATGATCCAGATGAATTTCTAATACTTTTACAAGATCCGGAGAA
>JAHISC010000007.1 GCA_018818445.1 Patescibacteria group bacterium
CTCGAGGCATACAAAAAGATTTTTGCTCGCTGCGGTATCAATGCAATTCCTACCGAAGCATCTGGTGGAACTTTTTCTAAAGTTAGCCATGAGTTTCAAATGCCAACTGAGAGTGGGGAAGATACAATTTTTGTGAACGAATCAGGTGACTACGCTTGGAATCGTGAGGTTGCAGAAAATATGCAGGATGGTGACCAAGCTCCAGATGGTTCAAGTAAAGTAAAAGAGGTCAAAGCAATTGAAGTTGGAAACATTTTCAAATTGAAAACTAAATTTACTCAAGCTTTTGATGTCACATATACAGATGAAAACGGGAAGCAACAACCGGTTTTCATGGGTTGTTATGGCATTGGACCGTCGAGAGTAATGGGTTCAATTGTTGAAGCTCATCATGACAACAAAGGTATTATCTGGCCTAAGAGTGTAGCGCCGTTTGTCGTGCATTTAGTTACGATCAACTCCAAAGACGAAGATTTGCAGTGCCGAATCTCGAACACTGCCGCAGATTTATATCAATATTTTGAAAAGAATGGTGTGGAGGTTTTGTGGGACGACCGTGAGGCTAGCCCTGGTGAAAAATTTGCTGACGCCGACTTGATTGGCATTCCACTACGGTTGGTAGTTTCGGAAAAAACTTTGCGCGAAGAAAGCGTAGAATGGAAAGAGCGTGCCTCGGATGAAATGAAGTTTGTAAAATCGACTGATATCAAGCCAATGGTAGTGGCCTGGGCGCAAGAGTAAGAGTTTAGTTTATAAGAGAAAATGACAACGCCGAGTCCTCGAGGGGACCCGGCGTTTAGTGATTGGCGTTCAGTGGCTGCCAAGACGAATCTGGTAGCCACCCAGCGGGGCGTGGAAAATCTCAGCCGAACCCCAACGAATAGCGCATTGCTCCAGCACTTCCTCTTGCTGTTTTTCACTCAGTGCCTGCCAGAGCTCGTTGTCGAGCTTGATGAGCAGGAAACGTGGTCCTTGCTTGCTAGGCTTGGACAGCTGTGAGTTGATGAAGGAGACGTTGGCCTCCACAAGGCCGAGCCTTTTGTCAGGGCCGCAAATAATGAATGGCATTTGCCCTCCAGGATGAAATGCTGGCTTATTAGAGCATGGTTGTGGGTTTATGTCAATACAAAAAGACCTCTCAATCTACTTTGAGAAGTCTTTTAAATTAGTTTTTATTCTGCGCTTGTTTCTGTTACGGTATTTGAGTTTTGGATCGGTGCATCTATTGCTTCGGTAGCTTTAGCGGGCGCTGCAGCTGGCGCACTAGAGGTGCTTGCTTTCAAAGCATCCTTGAGAGTCTTGCCTGCTTTAAACTTTGGCACTTTGACTGCTGGGACATTAATGATCTCAGTTGGCTTGCGAGGATTTACTCCTTTTCTGGCAGCCCGGACGCGAGATGAAAAAGTTCCAAATCCAGCAATAGTTACCTCATCGTCGTTTTTCAAAGATTCAGTTACGAGATCTTGAAAAAGGGCAATAAAGTCTTCGGCGACTTTTTTAGGAACATTCAGCTTTTCTGATATCTTGAGTGCAAGCGTTGCTTTATTCATAACATTTTTTGTTTAAAGACAGCGAAATCATACGCCATTAAATAATTTTTGGCAAGTTAGCGAGCGTATTCTGTTACTCGTGTTTCACGGATGATCGTAACTTTAACTTCTCCAGGATAGGTGAGATCGCTCTCAATTTTTTTGGAGATATCGCGAGCCATTTTGTAAGCTGCTAGGTCATCAATTTCTTGCGGTTTAACAAAGACACGCACCTCACGACCAGCTTGAATAGCATAGGCTTTCTCCACACCTGGGAATTCAGTGGCAGTATCTTCTAAGGCTTGCAAACGTTGTAAGTACTCTTCCAAACTGTTGCGTCTTGCACCAGGACGCGCACCAGAGATGGCGTCACCAGCTTTAACAATTACACCTTCGAGAGTTTTTGGCTTATCTTCATGGTGAGCTACTGACTGGTAACTAATTTCTTCTGGGAAGCCAAACTTTTTCATGATGTTATAACCGATCTCCGGATGAGCACCTTGCATGTCGTGGTCAACCGCTTTCCCAATGTCATGGAATAAACCACCTTTTTTGCAATTGAAAGCATTGGCACCTAGTTCTTCCGCTAGCATGCCAGAAATTCGTGCAACTTCAATTGAGTGTTGCAAGACATTTTGTCCGTAACTGGTACGGAATTTTAGGCGACCCAAAATTGAAATTAGCTTTGGATCAATCGAAGAAACTGGAATGCCAAGTTCGTACAAAGCATCTTCACCAGCTTTTCTCATCTCTTTAGCTAAGTCTTTTTTAGCAGCCTCAACTGCTTCTTCTATACGAGCTGGCTGAATACGACCGTCTTTAATCAGAATTTCCAGTGTTCGTTTTGCTACTTGTCGACGAACAGGGGAGAATCCACTAATGGTGATCATTTCTGGCGTGTCATCAATAATAAGTTCGCAACCAGTCAGGTGCTCCAGACGTTTAATGTTACGACCTTCTTTTCCAATGATGCGGCCTTTCATATCGTCAGATGGCAAGGCGACCATAGTTGTTGTGGCATCTGCGACATGACTACCAGCGTAACGCTGGACAGCTAGAGAGAGAATTCTTTGAGCCTTTACCTCGATTACTTCTTCGCTCTCTTGTTCAATTTTTCGTACGCGACCAAGTAAAGCATCTTTTTGATCAAGTTCAACTAAACGGAAGAGTTCATCTTGCGCCTGTTGTTGAGTCATGCTGGCGATACTTTGCAATTTTACTCGTTCTTCCTCGCGAGTTTTCTCCAGCTTCTCACGCTGGTCTTCTAAATTCAGTTTAATTTCTTCTATTTGATTTTTACTGTCTTCTAGCTCCAAAATTCGTTTGTCGAATTTTGTTTCGCGCTGCTCTAACCGTTGCTGCGCATCTTTAAGTTCATGTCGTCGTTGTGCTTCTTCTTTTTTCCCCTCCTCCAGCAATGCAATTGACTTTTCTTTTGCCTTGAGGAGAATGTCTTGTTCTTTACTTTTTGCTTCTTGCAGTATTTTTTCTGCTCGTGTTTCGGCAGATTTAACCTTGTTTTTTACAACAAGACTGCGAATAAAAAAGCCAAGACCTAAACCAATAAAAAGAGCCCAAACGCCAACAAGCACCAATTCAAGTGTGATCATATGCGTTTAGGAGTCTAGAACGAAAACAGGTCGAGTATAAACTCGATTAGCCTTGTGCCACGTGATTATTCAGACGAATATTTTCGAGAGAAAAATGCATATTTGTGCCGTTCTGGTGGCCGTCACTGCTCCTGTAAACTTCCTATACTTCCAGTTATGAATTACGAATCCAAAGTAACATGCTTCAAATGTTTTGTCCAGTTATCTTGGCTGAGGTCAGCCAGTTGTTGAGAATTTGCTAGTAAATATGGACCGATCTGTGTTCTTTCTAGCGCACGAACATAACCAGTAGAACCAAGCGCTTGACCGAGGTCGCGAGCAAGAGCTCTGATATAGGTTCCAGATGAACACGATATTGATACAGGAAGAATTAGTAGGCCGTCTTCATTTACAGGTTCACCGATGAGTTTGAAGCTATGAATAGTTATGGAACGCGGCTCGCGATCAACGGTTTTTCCCTGGCGTGCCAGTTCGTAAAGTTTTTTACCTTGCTGTTTGATGGCAGAATACATTGGAGGGATTTGCTCTATGGAACCGGTGAGTGATTGCATGGCGGATTCGATTTCCTGGCGTAGGGGAGGTTCTGAGTTCGTTACGTTTGCAGAACCCTCTCCAGCTCCACCTTGGAAAGGGGGAGTGATAATCGGAGTTTCCGTGTCGAGTGTTTCGGTTGTGGCACCGATTACAAACTCTGCTTCGTAGGTTTTGTCGAGACCCACGAATTTGGAAATTTCTTTAGTAGCTTCACGCCCTACAGCTACAAGTAAAAGACCGGTAGCAAAGGGATCGAGTGTGCCAGCGTGACCAATTTTTTTGATGCCAGTAATTTTGCGCAGTTGGTCTACTACGTCGTGCGAAGTAATCCCGGCTGGTTTGTTGATAAGTAAAAAGCCTGAGTTCATATGTTTCGATTCCCCCTCATTTTTAAGGAGGGGTTAGGTGAGGTTATTTTTGAAAAGGAATTAGCCTCGTTTTGCTAGGCGGAGGTTATAGGGTGTTATTGGAGTGTAATTCTGAGGAATAACGAAGAATCTTCACTCGAGCATACCTGAACTTTTTAAAACACGTAACCCCGCAGCAGAACTCGGCAGTTCAGTGCGGGGCAGGGGGCGTCTCGTTGAGCGATGGCGCGCAGTCTAGCATCAAATCAATCAAATCAAGGTTAAACCTCGGTTTGAGGCTGTAGAATAGGGATAGAATTAGCAAAAAGGACAGGTTGAGTTAACTGAAATAAATTTATATTTCTAAAAACACTTTTATTGAAGCAGTTTTCTTTTTCAAGGTTTAACCTTTTTTATTGCGAGCGACCATAGGTCGCGAAGCAATCCCCGTCGTTTGGGATTGCTTCGTCGGCAGAGCCTCCTCGCAATGACCAGGGTGTGAGTGAGGACACGAAACTGGTATAATAAAACACATGAAAAATCCACGCGGTTATACATGGCAAGACGCATTAATAGCAGCTTCTTTAGTTTTAGCGCTGATGCTTTTGATTGTTGTTCTAACTAATCCTGGCATTAGACTCGGGCATGCTAACGACAGCAAGCGTACGGAAGATATTCGTGATTTAACAGAAATTATTTTAGAGCTCCAGCTTATTCAGCCAGAAGCTTTTGCCAATATTGTAGGTACAGCTGCGGCAGGCAGAATCATGATCGGTTCTGGTAACTCATGTGCTGGTTCATTTGGTTCACTTTGCCCTGATGAAGTGTTACGTGACTCATGTTTCGATTTGACAGAGTTTTCAGATGAAAAAATCCCGGTTGATCCATTAGATATCTATTCAGGCTTACAAACCGGCTATTACTTACTTTTTGAAAATAATGTGCTCGAAATCGGAGCATGTAATCCAGAAACTCAAGCAGAAGTAGTGTTGCGGCAGAATTTTTAGGGCGAACATTGACTAAAAAGCCAATTTTAGCTATTCTGCGGGCATGAATATTTCACAGCTCGCTAGACGATTTAGAATTTCAACAGAAGAGCTCCGTGCCCAGTTGCCAGAGCTTGGTTTTGATTATGGTGCCAAAGCACTGAAAATTCCAGATAGAGATGTTGGAAATATCGAGCGAGCCTGGAGAGAACATAAGAAACGTTTGTATCTTGGTAAGAAGCGCGAAGAGCAGCGATCGCGTGAAGAGAAAAAGGCCAAGGTCAAAGAAGGGACAGCAGAAAAGATTCAGCTGCCGGCTGTGATGACTGTGCGTGAATTTTCTCAGGCATTAAATTTACCAGTTGCTAAAGTCATGCAGGAGTTGATGCGTTCCGGAATCCTAGCAGCTCTAAATGAGCGTATTGATTTTGAAACTGCTTCAATCGTAGCTGAGGATTTGGGATTTTTAGCTGAGATGGTTGGCGATCAGAAAAAAGATGACGAAGATGCTACATCGAGATTATCGGAAGCTATGATAAGCGATGTTGACAGTTTACTGCCACGTCCACCTGTGATTGTTATCATGGGTCACGTTGATCACGGAAAGACAAAATTATTAGATGCAATTCGTTCAACTCATGTTATGGAGTCAGAAGCAGGTGGAATTACACAGCACATTGGTGCATATCAGGTAACTCGCAATAACCGCGAACTAACTTTTATCGATACTCCTGGTCACGAAGCTTTTACAGTGATGCGTTCGCGTGGAGCTAAGGTGGCAGATATTGCAATCTTAGTAATCGCGGCCGATGACGGCGTACAGCCTCAAACTAAAGAAGCGATTGATATTGTTAAAGCCTCAGGCATGCCGTTTATTATCGCGATCAATAAAATTGATGTTCCAGGTGCTAATATAGAAAAAATTAAAAGCCAGCTTTCCGAGCGTCAAATTATTTCTGAAGACTGGGGCGGTAAAACAATCATGGTACCGGTTTCAGCTAAGCAGCATACAAATATTGAGCAGCTGCTAGATATGTTGCTATTGGTGGCTGATATGGAGGCTGATAATATTCGAGCAAATCCAAATCGAAAAGCATTGGGTACAATTATCGAGTCGCACGTCGACAAAGGGCAGGGTCCGGTTGCTACTGTATTGGTACAAACTGGAACGCTGAAGGTTGGTGATGTTTTGGGCGTACGTGGAGCAAATTTTGGTAAGGTGCGGGCAATGAAAACTTGGGATTTGAAAGACGCCAAAGAAGCATTACCTTCAACACCTGTAAAAATTCTTGGTTTCAAACAAGCTCCTTCTATTGGAGATATTTTGGAAGTTCCTGGTGATGTTAAAGATTTAGAAAAACTCAAATCTCAGCCAACTAGAAAATCAGGAATTCAAGAAATTGCTACAGTTTCTAAAACAGTTTCAGCAGACGGTGAAGACAATGAAGATAAGGCATTCCTTAATCTTGTAATCAAAGCTGATGTTTTGGGCTCATTGGAAGCCGTAGTTGGTATGATCGAGAAGATCGAAAATCCTTATGTTAGCGTTAGTATTGTAGCTAAGGGTCTTGGTAATGTAACTGATGCCGATGTACTCAATGCTGAAGCTACAAAAGCGTTTGTTGCGGCCTTCAATGTAAAGCCAACTTCGACAGCAGCCTTACAAGCTCGTGAAAAAGGTGTGGAGATCCATGAATATTCCGTTATTTATAAATTGTTTGAGGACGTTGTAGAAAAATTAAAGATTTTAATTCCAGCTGAAAAAGTCTATACAGAACTAGGTTCGCTAGAAGTGTTGGCTGTTTTCTCCAAGACACCAAAAGGAGTCATCGTTGGTGGAAAAGTTAATAAAGGAGTGGTCACTTTGGGAGCAACAGCGCGCGTTTTACGAAATGGAGAAGTTATTGGTGAAGGTAAAATTGAAACTCTACAGGCAGGTAAAGCTGATGTTAAAGAAGTTCAGCAAGGAGTGGATTGCGGACTAGGTTTTACTGGTAAAACAAAGGTTGAAGCAGGAGATATTTTAGAGATTTACACCGAAGAAATGAAAGCTCGCACCTTGAGTGTTGAAGGCGCTAATTAAAGTGTGTTAAAATGCGCGAGTTGTTTGACAATAAATAACTCCACAACTCAATAACTTATAACTCCATCTATGGAACTTACTTCCGATAACTTCGATTCAGTTGTTTTACAAGCTAATAAGCCAGTACTTGTAGATTTTTGGGCGCCTTGGTGTGGCCCTTGCAAAGTAATGAGTCCAATTGTTGAAGAACTATCAGGTGAAATGGAGAGCGTTGCCATTGCTAAGGTCAATGTTGACGACAACCCTGATTTAGCACGACAGTTCAATATTTTGTCGATTCCAACTTTTCTCATTTTTAAAGGCGGACAAGTAGTTGAACAGTTTTCAGGATCAATGAGCAAGGAGATGCTGCAAGAACGACTAGGGAAACACATCGGATAAAATAAGATTTATTAGAAAATCGTAATCCTAGCAACAAGAAGGATTGCGATTTTATTTTTTTTGCGATTACTTGAGCCATTGAGTAGACTGAGGTAAACTACTCCACAATATGAATACACATAAAACTATTATTATCGGCGCTGGGCCAGCCGGATACACAGCAGCTATTTACGCGGCGCGAGCCGATCTGCAGCCAGTCCTGATTGCCGGGCGTGAACCGGGCGGACAACTCATGACTACTTCGGAAGTAGAAAATTGGCCGGGTGATCCGGACGGTGTTTATGGCTCAGAGCTGATGGACAGAATGAGAAAACAAGCGGAGAAATTTGGTACAAAGGTTGTTTTAGATGAGGTTGTTGAAGTAGATTTTTCAGTGAATCCTTTGGTAGTCAAGACAGCAAATGAAGAATATCACGCACAAAGTGTAATTGTTGCCACTGGCGCTTCGGCCATGTGGTTGGGCATTCCAGGGGAAGCTGATCTTAAGGGTAAGGGAGTTTCGGCTTGTGCGACTTGCGATGGATTTTTCTTTCGCGATAAAAAAGTGGTAGTAGTTGGCGGTGGTGACAGCGCTTTGGAAGAAGCAACTTTTCTCACCAAGTTTGCTAGTGAGATAACTATCTTAGTTCGTAGAGACGAATTTCGAGCCTCTGCTGCTATGCAAAAGCGAGCGCTCAATAATCCAAAAATTAAAGTCATGTGGCACAGCTCTCCGACTGCTTTGGTCGGAACTGAAAAATTAGAAGCAGTGAAAATTATCAATAACGAAAACGGGGAAGAGAGTGAAATAATGGCTGATGGATTTTTTGCGTCTATTGGACACAAGCCAAATACTGACATTTTTGCAGGCCAGCTTGAACTTGATCAAAAAGGGTACATTGTTTGCAAACCAGATTCTACGGCAACTAGCGCAGCAGGGGTTTTTGTGTCTGGTGATGTGGCAGATCCGTGGTACAGACAAGCAATTACAGCCGCTGGCACTGGTTGCCAAGCAGCACTCGAGGCAGAGAGATTCCTGTCAGCGAAAGAGTAGAATTTCTGATTTATTAAAATTTTCCGCACCAATAAGCGAGGCGAACAATGATCATGGCCTTAAGAACTTGAAGATCCATATTGATATATTCTCTACAGCCCTGCCAAAATCCAACTTTTTCAATTTTTTTTCTAATTTTCAAACCTCTAAGAGGTGTGACCCCGTAATTTAGTTTTTTTATTCGGCAGTAGTAATTGAGCGCAGTTTCCACCATATAGCCTTTTAAAAATTTAGGATCAATATTCTCGATTACTTCTCGGCGAAGGGCACGCTCGCCGGCTATGAGTGGTAAGTGTTTTGTAATATTTGTAATTAAAGCTCCACGATCGCGTAGACCAATATTCATGGTGCGCTTGCCATTAATTAACGGTTGAACTAATTGCTGAACATGATTAATAGTTAATCCTTTAAGATCAGCATCACAGAATACGATTATTGGAGCGTCAGTTTTACTAAGACCAAAAAGCAATGAAGCACCTTTGCTTCCGTTAGCTGGTGGTTCGTAAACAATAGCTCCATTTTTTCGGGCAATGGCAGCTGTGCGGTCAGAGGAACCAGAGGATACAACAATTACTTCATCTAAAAAGGGTGATCGTTTTAAGGTTGAGACTACTTGACCAACAGTCATCTCTTCGTTGAGAGCAGGTACAATTACTGCTATTTTTGGTCTATTTTCTTTGGCTAAATCCATACGCCCCACATAATAACATGCCCCCCTGTTGCGGCCAATAAAAATTTGATAAGCTGTTTCTACTATGACAAACCCATTTGAATCAGCCAAGTACCAGCTTCGTCGCGCAGCCGATATTGCCGGATTGCCAGACGAGCTCGTTAACTTGCTCAGCGCTCCTATGCGCGAAGTCACTGTGCACATACCGGTTAGACTCGATAACGGTGAACTGCACATTTATGAAGGTTATCGAGTGCAGCACAACAATTGGCGGGGTCCTTATAAGGGGGGAATTCGTTATCACCAAAATGTGAATATTGATGAAGTTCGCGCTTTGGCCACTTGGATGACCATGAAAACTGCAGTCGCCGGCATCCCGATGGGCGGCGGCAAAGGTGGTATTACCTTTAACCCCAAAGAACTGAGCGTTCGTGAGCTTGAAGTTTTGACTCGCGGTTGGGTGAAAGCAATGTCTGGTGTAATTGGTCCAGAGATTGATGTGCCGGCGCCAGACGTTAACACCACGCCTCGCGAAATGGCTTGGATTGCCGACGAATTTGGTAGCCCAGCTTTAGTAACAGGCAAACCAATAGAAAATGGTGGCAGCGAGGGTAGGGGCACGGCCACGGCTACTGGTGGATTTTATGTTTTTGAAACTTTGCGTGACAAACTATTCTTGGAACCAGAGATGGGTACAGTTGTTATCCAAGGTTTTGGTAATGCCGGCGGTATTTTTGCTGAGATTTGTGTGCGACACGAACTTAAAGTGATTGCCATTTCCGACTCCAGCGGCGGAGTTTATAATCCAGTAGGCTTGGATATAGAAGCTTTGAAAGCACATAAGTCAACAACCGGTTCTGTTCAGAATTTTCCAGGCGCTGAAAATATCACCAACGAAGCTTTGCTTGAATTGGAGTGTGGCTTGTTAGTACCAGCTGCTTTGGAGGCTGTCATAACGGTTGAAAACGCGCCACGTATTAAAGCTAAAGCGATTCTGGAACTGGCTAACGGTCCATTAACTCCGGAGGCTGATGACATTTTATTCGAGAAAGGCATTGAAGTTGTGCCAGACATTTTAGCTAACTCCGGTGGTGTGACAGTTAGCTATTTTGAGTGGGACCAGAATATGAAAGGGGAACACTGGACAGAAAACGAAGTCGACGACAAATTAAAAGTGGCGATGGTGGATGCGGCTATGGCTGTTTGGGAGAGAAAGGAAAAGTATACGACTGATATGCGTCGTGCTGCTTTCATTTTGGCCTTGGAACGACTCGCTGAAGCTAATCAGGTATAATTTAAATAAAATTTTTATGGAAAATAGGGAAAAAATTGAAATGAGTTCAACCGAACTTCATAGTGTAGAAGAGGCTGTTGAGCAATTAGTAGGTAAGTTTAATGAAGCAGCAGCGATCAAATTTTTAAGGTCTAATAAGGGTGATATTCCAGAATTTTGTCTTCAGGTAAAAGATCGGTATTCTGAAAATGATAGTACGACACCAATTCTACTGTTAGCATCAATCATCGAGAAACTTGTTTAGTCTGTAACTTTTATGTCGGAAGTTATTACTTCCCAAAAATTGAAAGAAGAAATGGGTAAAGGTACGGGTATGACCGTGGTCGATCTTCAGTCCCAGGCGTAAAACATACAGATCCTTTCCCCCCTTCGCTCAGGATGACAAATTAAATTCCTCGTCACTACTTTCAATCGGGATGGTGGTTTTTTCTCATTGCCAAGAGTTAATAATTTCGTTACGATACTTCCAATATGTACGATCACAAAAACATTGATAAAAAATGGCAGAAGCGTTGGGAAGAAGCTGGAGTTTTTCAAGCTGACGACAAGTCAAGAAAACCAAAGTATTATTGTTTGATTGAATTTCCTTATCCCTCTGGAGCCGGTCTACACGTTGGCCATCCTAGAAGCTACACAGCACTCGACGTAATCGCCAGGAAGCGTCGCATGGAAGGCTTTAACGTTTTGTATCCTATTGGTTGGGATGCTTTTGGTTTGCCTACAGAAAATTTTGCTATTAAAACTGGCCGTCAACCGCAGGACGTTACAGCTGAAAATATTGCTACTTTCAAACGGCAGTTGAAGTCCTTAGGTTTTTCTTTTGACTGGTCACGCGAAGTGAATACAACAGATCCAGAATATTACAAATGGACGCAGTGGATGTTTTTACAGTTTTTTAAAGCTGGTTTAGCCTACAAGAAAAAGATGGCTATTAATTGGTGCCCTTCTTGTAAAATTGGTTTGGCTAATGAAGAAGTAGTGAATGGAAAATGTGAACGATGTGGTGGTCTGGTTGAAAAACGGGAGAAAGAACAGTGGATGATTGCCATCACTAAATATGCTGACCGTTTGCTCGAGGATTTGAAGGATTTGGATTATTTGGACAAGATCAAGAAGCAACAAGAGGATTGGATTGGCAAGAGCGAAGGAGCAGAGGTCAACTTCGTCATTGCGAGCGATAGCGAAGCAATCTCTAGCGATGGGATTGCCACGTCGACTGCGTCTCCTCGCAACGACCAAAATACGATTAAAGTCTTCACCACGCGGCCTGACACATTGTTTGGCGCGACGTACATGGTATTGGCGCCGGAGCATCCGTTGGTGGCACAAATTACTACAGATGAACACCAACAAGAAGTCACAGATTATGTTGAAGCGGCCAAAAATAAAACTGATATAGACCGCGCTGACGCGACCAAGGAAAAAACCGGCGTCTTTACAGGAGCTTATGCCATCAATCCGGTTAATGATGAAAAGATTCCAGTTTGGGTGGCAGATTATGTCATGATGGGCTACGGCACTGGCGCGATTATGGCTGTTCCAGCGCATGACGAACGTGACTTTGAATTTGCGAAGAAGTTTGATTTACCGATTAGGCCGGTTGTGTTGAAAGATCAGGAGCAGTTTCGAAGTTATGTGATGGGAATGACAGAAAAAGATTTACAGGATCTGGGAGTAACTGTTATCGAGAAAACTAAAGAAGGTTATTTTAAGATTCTTATTCCATTTGATAAGCTGGGCGACTATCAGCGATTGATTGAAGAGAAACTAGAGCCGGGTTTTTGGAATGAATTTAGCACGCCCAATGATTTTAACTTTATTTTTAAGCATAAGGACGGAAAAATTGAGGAGATAGCGCTTAATGAGAGCACAAATGATTTAATCGACAAGTATGGCATGACCTTTAATGGAGAAGAACCAAAAAAGGTATCAGAAAATGTTTATTCATGGTTAGCAAAAAATGATTTTTATAGAGATCTTTTAATTCATTCAGATGCCGGCGTAGCGATTAATTCTCGGGAGTTTAATGGACTCTCAACCGCTGAATTCAAGAAAAAAATTATCAAAAGGCTGGTGAAATTGGGTGTTGGTAAAGCAGCGGTTCATTACAAGCTGCGCGATTGGGTTTTTTCGCGACAGCGTTATTGGGGCGAGCCAATTCCTTTAGTCAACTGTGAAAAATGTGGTTGGGTGGCGCTGCCAGAGTCTGAATTACCACTCAAACTGCCGGTGGTTGAAAAATATGAGCCGACCGATAGCGGCGAGTCGCCTTTAGCTTCGATTGATGAATTCGTGAACACTACTTGCCCCAAGTGCGGCGGGCCAGCCAAACGCGAAACTGACACTATGCCTAATTGGGCAGGCTCCTCTTGGTACTTTTTACGCTACATCGATCCGCATAACGACAAAGTGTTTGCAAATAAGAAGAAGCTCAAAAATTGGATGCCAATTGATTGGTATAACGGCGGTATGGAGCACACCACACTTCACCTTTTGTATTCACGTTTTTGGAATAAGTTTTTGTTTGACCAGGGTTTTGTGCCAACAACTGAGCCGTATGCCAAACGTACCAGCCAAGGTTTGATTTTGGCTGAGGACGGCTCAAAGATGAGTAAGTCAAAAGGCAACGTTGTCAATCCTGATGAAATTGTCGAGCAATATGGTGCGGACTCACTGCGTGTTTACGAGCTTTTCATGGGTCCGTTTGGGGAACCGGTGCCTTGGAGCACTAACGGATTGAAAGGTGTGCGCAAGTTTTTAGACAGAGTGATGCGTCTCGCAGATCAAATCGTGGAGACTGAATCTGAAGTAGTAACTCGTTCACTGCACCAGACAATTAGAAAAGTTAGTGAGGATGTAGAAGCTATGCATTTTAATACAGCCGTAGCTCAGATGATGATGTTTGTAAATGATGTTCATGCTGCAGGTGGTGTAGAAAAATCGAGTTTACTGAACTTCCTGCAAGTACTGGCACCATTTGCTCCTCATGCAGCCAATGAATTGAATGAACGTCTTGGTGGTAACGGCTTAGTTGAGACAGAGTCATGGCCAGAGTTTGATGCTAAATTAGCTCTCGAGCCTGAAATTGAAATTGCCGTGCAGGTTAATGGTAAATTGCGTGCTAGTATTTTGGTGGCTTCAGGA
>JAHISC010000008.1 GCA_018818445.1 Patescibacteria group bacterium
ATATCAGCTGTAACTACTTCTGGACCAAGTTTTGTATCACGAATATCAAGAGTTAAGTGATCCAAATGAATAGTTGTAAAACGATCATCTTGCACAACACGCTCCGAGACAATAACAGCGTCATCATAGTTGTAACCGTCCCAGCTCATGAAAGCCACAAGCATGTTCTGTCCTAATGCTAGTTCCCCATTGTTAACAGATGGGCCATCAGCTAAGACGTCGCCCTTCTTAATTTTCAATCCAGGCAGAACAACTGGGCGCTGGTTAATTGAAGTAGCGTCATTTGAACGAACAAATTTATTCAAAGTGTATGTTTTCTCTCCAGACTTCTTATAATCAACAACGACTTTCCCACCGTCAGAGTATTTTACCTCACCGTCCTCTTCAGCCACCAAAACATGGCCTGAATCAATTGCCGCGCGTCGCTCCACACCAGTTCCAACAATTGGCGCTTGTGGACGAATAGTTGGTACAGCCTGACGTTGCATGTTTGATCCCATCAAAGCTCGCGTTGAGTCGTCGTGCTCTAAAAACGGAACTAAAGAAGTCGCAATTGAAATAATCTGCGAAGTCGAAACATCCATGTAATTAACTTCTGTGGCTCGCACTGACTTAGCTTCGCCGTATTTTCGAGCTTCGACGAATTCTGAAACAATGAAGCCTTCTTCATCGATAGCAGTTGTAGCCGGACAAGTAACTGATTTTTCTTCCTTAAAAGCATTCACGTATTCGATGTCCCCAGTAACCTTAGCACGACCATTTTCAACAATAACTTTTCTATATGGTGTTTCAATAAAACCGTATTTATTGATCTTGGCATAACTTGCTAAGTGGCCAACCAAACCAATGTTTGGTCCTTCAGGTGTTTGCACAGGACAAATTCGACCATAGTGAGTCACATGAACGTCACGAACTTCGAAACCAGCACGCTCTCTTGAAAGTCCGCCTTGTCCCATAGCTGATAGGCGCCGCTTGTGCTCAAGCTCTGAGAGTGGATTTGTTTGATCCATGAACTGAGAAAGCTGAGAAGACATGAAAAATTCTCGAGTTGAGCCAATTACCGGTCTAGCATTAACCAATCGTCCAGGGCTAAGAGCTTCGATGTCGTGCGTTGACATGCGGTCGCGAATAATTCGCTCCATACGTGCCAAACCGATACGGTATCGTCCTTGAATCAATTCACCCACAGCACGAACTCGACGATTACCAAGGTGATCAACATCATCCGGTTCTTCTTGTTCGATATTTAATCGGATAATCTCCTTAATAATTTCTACCAAATCCTCTTTCTTTAAAATACGATTTCCCTCTTCCTCAACTCCTACCTCGGGATTATCTTTATTGAAACGTAGATTAAATTTAAAACGTCCAACTTGACCCAAGTCGTAACGCTCAAAGTTAAAAAACATTGAGTGAATCAACTGTTTGGCATTATCTGCAGTAGCTAGGTCGCCGGGTCGAATACGTTTGTAAACTTCTTTTAATCCTTCTTCTTCATTGGAAGATGCATCTTTAGCAATCGTTGTCTCGATGTACTTATTCATCGGGTGAACATCAACGTCACGGAAAAGTTCTAGAATTTCCTCATCAGTGGTGTATCCAAAAGCACGTAGAAGTGCGGTAACAGCAACTTTACGCTTACGATCAATCTTAACCCAAATAACATTTTTTGCATCAGTTTCAAATTCCAACCAAGCACCTCTATTTGGAATAATTTTTGCTCCATAGTAGCGACGTCCTCGAATAATCTCGGCCGTAAAGAAAGCTCCAGCTGATCTTACTAGCTGAGATACAACAACGCGCTCCACACCATTAATGATAAAAGTTCCTCGTTGCGTCATCACTGGCAGATCACCTAAAAAGATTTCCTGCTCTTTAACATCATTAGTTCTTAAATTTTTAAGAACCGTCTTCACTCTAAGCGGAGCTTCAAAAGTAATATTTTTTTCTTTAGATGTAACCTCGTCAAATTTTGGTTCATCAAGATAATAATCAGTAAAACTTAACTCAAGATCTCTACCGATAAAATCACGCACTGGTGAAATTTCGGATAAAAGCTCACCGATTCCTTCTTCTAAGAACCATTTATATGAGTCCTTCTGGACGCTAACCAAATCTGGAAGATCCATTGCATCTCGAATTGGAGTAAAATAGCGACGCTCTTGCGATGTAGATATATTTTGTGCCATAAAACAAAAATTTGCCCGATTAAATAAATCAAGCTTATTTGTGATCTTTCTCGTTGTATTTTACAGCTCTAAGAGCAGATAATTCGGCTCTGAAAGCATGCGTTGGGTGTGGGGGATTCACCTGAACGAGAGCTTATTTTTTGTAAAGTTAGCGATATTTGACAACTCTTCAGATTGTCGTTCTCGCTAGCGACTGAGAAAATCAGCCAACCGCGGCAAGTATAACAAAACCTTTCAAAAAGCGCAAGGCGCGAGGCTTGCTATCTTAGAATGCAGGGCGAGGACAAGATATACGATGCCAAACCTTTGTAAGAGAACGTGAGGAGAGAGATTTTACCTCGCCCCGAAGGGCAAGAAACGTTCAAGCACAGGTTTGACGAAATCATGCCGCACCCCGCAATCTAAGAGAACAAGATGGCTACATTATAAATTGAGTGCATATTTTGTACAAGAGCTTACCTAAGCCAGAAAATAAACTATTTTATTGCTATAAAGGCTGCCTATCTTGCCATATTTTCGCTCTCATGTCAACAAAAAAGAGCCTTTTAGGCTCTTTTTTGATCTATTTTACTGTTTGATCCTGATTTTTCACTGTTTCGTAGGTAACTTTGCGTATCTTTTGCAATAACTTTTGGTTTTCCCTTAATACCGTCTTTGAATTTTCCCGGCCAATCCCAATCTTTTCTCCCTCAAATGAGTAAGTATTACCTTTTTTATCAATTGAACCAACTTCAACGCCAAAATCCAACAAATCACCTGCAATGGATATCCCCTCATTGTACATAATATCGAAGGAACAGCGCTGAAACGGTGGAGCTACCTTATTTTTAACAATTTTAGCATTGACCCGATTACCAATAATCTTTTCACCTTGTTTAATCTGTGCCGCTCTACGTACTTCTATACGTACTGAGGAATAGAATTTAAGAGCATTTCCTCCAGGTGTTGTCTCTGGATTACCAAACATAACACCAATTTTCATGCGAATCTGGTTAATAAAGATAACCGTAGTATTACTTTTTGATATAATACCAGCCAATTTTCGCAGTGCTTGACTCATTAGTCTCGCTTGAAGACCAATATGACGATCACCCATATCTCCTTCAATTTCTGCTTTTGGCGTCAATGCAGCGACTGAATCGATAACAACAACGTCAACTGCGCTTGAGCGTACTAATGTCTCAACGATTTCCAAGGCCTGTTCCCCGGTATCTGGCTGAGAAATAAATAGTTCTTCTATATTTACGCCAATCATCTTGGCATAATCTGGGTCAAGAGCGTGCTCTGCGTCCACAAAGGCTGCTACGCCACCGAGTTTCTGGCTTTCTGCAACGATATGCTGCGCTAATGTTGTTTTTCCAGACGATTCAGGACCATAAATCTCAATAATTCGTCCTTTTGGTACGCCCATAACTCCAAGCGCCATATCGAGTGAAAGGCAGCCTGTTGGGATAGCCTCAACATGCATTGCTTGAGCATCACCAAGCCTCATAATTGAACCCTCACCAAACTTTTGTTTAATTTGCGAAATTGCCTCAGATGCTGCTAGCAACTTGGCTTTTTGTTCATCTTTTGTATTTGCCATATTTATTTATGAAATAAAACAAGGACGTTTTAACGTCCCCCTTATCCCAACCTCTAAAACTATTATACAACAATTTAAACTATTCAAGGAGTCTCCTGTGGATCAAAAACTACTCGCCTTATTTCTTGTCGGCGCTTTGAATAACGCCGCTCAGCTTCGATTACTATTTCATTCAATCCTTTTTGCAAATCAACCTCAGTAGAAAAGTTATGATCAGCATCAAGGACGACTTGTTCGCCATTAATATAAACGGTTGCTTCACTATTCACTGCACCTTCTACTTGCTGCACTGGTTGAGTGGTAATTGTGCTATCGATTGGTGTAAAAATAATAATGTCTGGTGGTTCAATAATTGCTTTAATCTGCCAACCAAGATATGAGATGATAGACAATGCTACAAGAATAAAAGCAAAAGAAGTCAGAAGTCTTGTCCAAACGAAAAAACGTGCTTTACTCACTCGCTGACGAGGAGTTCTCATGGGTTCAACTAAATCACATTTGCCACATTCCTCTAGGTATAACTCAATAAAATAGTGCTCATCGGCATGAAGGACGCGAGCGTAAGCGGAAATAAAATTTCTCGTATACAACGGCTCGGGCAAAACATCATAATTACCGCGCTCCAAAGCTTCCAAATATCTTCGTTGGATATGTGTCTTTCTTTCCATCATGTCCAAACTAACTGCCTGGCCACGACGAAGAGCTCGGAGTTTTTCTCCGAGCGTTTGTGGAACACGATCTAATTTTCTAACGACAAAGACCATAGCCTTGAGCTACCCCCTGTCAAAAATACTACCTTTAGAATTATTGTCAAAATCATCACCATCGTCATCTTCATCCTCTTCTTCGTCACCATCATCATCATCTTCGTCATCAACCTCGTCTTCATCCACTTCTTGGGTTTCAATTTCAATATCTTCATCCTCTTCTTCATCATCAAATTCTTCTTCAGCCTCTTCCTTACTTGGCTGCATAGTACTACTTTTACCTCCAACAGGCCATTCGTCTACCAAAACCTCTCTTGATTTTGAACCTTGTTGCTCGCCGACTATACCCATCTCTTCCATCATATCTATAATCCTGGCAGCTCTAGAATAACCTATCTTCATTCGTCGTTGTAGATATGAAGTTGATGCCTTGCCAGACTCAATAACAATCTCGATTGCCTCATCCATCATCGGATCTGAATCTTCTGAAGAGAAAGCCGTACCGCCCATGCGGGTATCTTCTGTAACCTGATAATTATAATCTGGCTCACCTTCCTTTTTAAGAAATCCTACTACGCGTTCTATTTCTTTATCTGAAACATAAGCACCTTGCAAACGTTTTGGCTTGGAAAGTGACGGCGTAGTCAAAAGCATATCACCGCGACCAAGTAATTTCTCAGCACCAGAAATATCTAAAATTGTTTTGGAGTCTACCTGAGAAGCAACTGCAAAAGCCAAACGTGTAGGAATATTTGCTTTGATTATACCTGTAATAACATCAACAGATGGGCGTTGAGTAGCTAGAACCAAGTGGATACCAGCGGCACGAGCCATCTGAGCAATGCGAACAATAACCGCTTCTACGTCTCGCTTATTTTGGCTCATCAAATCTGCCAACTCATCTATAATAATGATAATTTTTGGCATTCGTTCTTTAGTCTTGGCATTGTATGCGTCAATATCTCGTGCACCATGTTTGGCTAAATGGTCTAAACGTCTTTCCATTTCTCTCACTGCCCATTTCATGGCATTTATAGCTTCTTCAACCTTGGTAATTGGTGGTACTAAAAGATGTGGAATCCCAGCATAAACACTAAGCTCGACTCGTTTTGGATCAACCATGATAAATTTCAAATCATCAGGACCGTTTTGATACAAAAGCGAAATAATAATGTCATTCAAACAAACAGATTTTCCCGAGCCAGTTGCTCCAGCCACTAACATGTGAGGCGCTTTGTCGACCATTACTGATTCAACAACACCACCGACATCTTTTCCTAGTGGCGCCGCAAAATGGTTGTTGGTCTGCTTGAATTCCTTGGAAACCAAAAGCTCTCGCAAGCAAACCATACCCACTTTCTGATTTGGTACTTCAATACCAACTAAAGATTTACCTGGAATTGGAGCCTCGATACGAATCGGATGGGCTGCTAAAGCCAAGGCTAAATCATTTTGTAAGGCTATGATACGAGACAATTTTATACCTTGAGCCGGGCGCAGGGCATATTGTGTAACCGATGGTCCAACTCGCACGTCTACCACATCAACTGGAATTCCAAAGTTATCAAAAGTACGCTGAATGATCTCAGCATTTCTTTCTAAATCACCAGCTGAAGCCTCTGAACTCTTATCATCCAAAAGCTCGATCGGTATTTCCATTGTTCTACGACGACGACTAGTCATTACAGATTCTGGCTCTGAACCAGAAGGTGCTTCTTTAACATCTTCATCGTATTCATCTTCCTCATCTTCTTCGTCATATTCATCTTCCTCATCTTTTTCAAAATTATCATTAGATGAAATTCTTTTGCGATGTAGAATGCTGCCAAGACTAGAAAAGTGAGTGTGAGCTGTTAAAATTGAACTAAAAGAAATATTAAAAGAAAGCACAATGCCGACCAACATCCCGGCCAAGGCAATAACAAAAGCGCCCCAAAAACCCATCCAGTTAACTAACGGTGCCGCTACCAAAAGTCCAACGTATCCGCCGGCAGAGAAAATCTTGTCTGTCGAAAGCATATCAGGATCAATAAGTATAAGATTCAAAATACCGTTGAAAGACAAAAAGAAAATTACAAAACCAAACCCGTTTACTGCGGAGATTACTCTGCGGCCTGGGAAAAGCGCGCTCCAACTAACCACCAAAAGCAGCAAAGCAAAAAGCCAGCGATCCCAACCAAAGATGGAAGATAGAACCTTATCGATTGATTCTCCTATTGTCCCTGCTAAATTAAAAATTGATAAAAGAAAAATGGCAGCTAGTGCAGCCAAAAATACAGCCAAAAGGCTTTGCTTAACGCCATCGGAGAGCCCGAGACTGTTTGAATTTTTTGAACCTCTACTCTTCTTTCTTCTTCGTGCCATAGTAGGCACATTGTACCAGATTTAATTCACTCTTTCCACGTAATCACCTGTTTCCGTATTGATCCTGACAACATCGCCAACTTTAACAAAAATAGGCACTCTAATTTTTAGACCATTATCTGCCACAGCATCTTTTTGTACGTTGCCAGAAGCAGTATCTCCTTTAACCGCAGGCTCGGTTTCGGTTACTGTATATTCTACTTTCTTGGGTATTTCAACGGCAATTGGATTTTCATTGTAAATAGAAACTACAACTTCTAGACCTTCTTTCAAATATTTAGCATCATCTCCAACTAAATCTCGATTGATAACAACTTGCTCATAAGTACGATCATCCATGAAAGTCAAAGTATCAATATCGCCAAAAATATACTGCATTTTTTTATGCAAGACCTCAACAAACTCCAAAGTTTCAGCAGCCTTAAAAGAATTATCATTAACTTTTCCACTGGAAAGTGATTTCATTTTTGTTCTAACGAATGAGCCGCCCTTTCCAGGTGAGACTCGCTGAAAGTCTGTTACCACCCATAATTCATCGTTAATTTTTAATACTGTTCCCTTTTTTATTTCATTTGGAGATGCCATAGGAGAAGAGATTGTTAAAGATGTTAAAATTTTTGGTTGAATAATTGGATGTCCTCAATTTCGCCTACACCATACTTCAGCATTACTAGGCGGTCAAGGCCAAGAGCATTACCGTAGATTGGACTTTTTATCTTGTCGAGCGCTAATAGTAGTTCTTCATCTATCGGATAAACTGTTTTGCCTAATCTTTGTCGCTCAAGTTGCTCAGCTTCGAATCTTCGACGTTGCTCGGCAGGATCAGTTAGTTCAGCAAAACCATTGCAAAGCTCCATGCCATCCTCAAAAGCTTCAAAACGCTCAGCATAAGTGCCATCGACAGAAATCTTTGCTAAAGAAGCCTGTTGAAGCGGGTACTTGGTTACAAAAAATCGTTTATCTGAAATATGCGGGTCACCAAATTCATCAACTCCGGCTTGTGCAAACGAATAACGCGGCCACTTTGCATCATCTTCCAACACTGCTTGCAAAAAGTCTTCGGTCTCATTCATTAAGTCTTCGTAACTTCCAGATGCATACCACTCAAGCATCATAAACTCTGGAATATTATGCGGTCCTGACTCATTGTTTCGAAAAACTGGAGTAATGGTATAAATTTTTTCGAAACCAGCCCCCAATAATTTTTTCATCGAATATTCAGGAGATGTTATTAAGCCAGCTCGTTCTCCATTTACTTCCACTTCCAGAGGATTTAAGTTCGGTTCCATGCCTGGAGAATTAACTAAAAGCGGCGTACGAAATTCTTCAAAACCACGAGTACGAAAAAACGCATGCACTGCCGATTCAGTCGACTGCCACATGCGTTTTCTAATTTGAATGTCATCTTTTGAGAGCACAAAAAAACCAATCGATCCGATCTTATTTCAAGACAAATGGCAATAAAGCCATTATTCTTGATCGCTTGATCTCTTGTGACATCTTGCGTTGATGTTTTGAGCACAAACCACTGCGTTTACTTGGCACAATCTTACCAAATGAAGATATGTAGCGACGCAAAAGATTGGTATTCTTATAATCCAAAACCAACTGTTTGTTTACGCAAAAATTACAATATTTTTCTTTATTTGTTAGTGTTTCTTGTTTTGCCATATTTTTTTAATAAGGTTATAGGTTTAATGTTGTAGGTTTTGAGGGATTAAAAATATTTTCAATAACCTGACCCCTGAAACCTCTACCATTTCACCTTAGAACGGGATGTCTTCAATCTTTATTTCATCATCTGGATTTGCTGCTGGCTCCTCTTGAATACTCGGCTCCTCTGCACTAAATGATGGAGCTGCAGAGAAATCACCGGCTGTACCCGCGCCAGTTCCAGGACGATCGAGAAGGATCATGTTGTCCGCCACAATTTCTGTTCTAAATCTACGCACACCGTCTTGGCCTTCCCAATCTCGTGTTTGCAAACGACCTTCCACATAAGTCTTCCGTCCCTTTTTTAAGAACTGAGAACAAATTTCAGCCAGCTTGCCCCAAGCAACAATATTATGATATTCAACTGCTTCTTGTTTAGCGCCAGATGCATCCTTCCAGGTTCTGTTGGTCGCTACTCCAAATGAACAAACTGATTGCCCGCCGGTTGTTTGTCTGAGTTCAGGGTCACGGGTAAGATTACCAATTACCTGAGCTCGATTAAGTGATGATGCCATAGAAATTTTTAGATGTTTTGAGTAATGTCACTGTCCAAAATTTCGTCTAATTTCTTGTCGAGTTCTGAAACAGACATTTTCTCTTTTACTTCTTCTTGCACTGGTTCTTGCTTTTGCACCATTTTCTCTGGCGTCTTGTTTGCACGCTTTCCTTCTGGTGTTAACGGAGCTTGGTATGAAGTAATCTCAACATGCTCCACTGGCACGCCAGCTTCGCGCTTAACAAAGATGTGGCGCAAAATTTCATCAGTGTGTTTAAGGTCAGTATCTAGTTTAGCCAGAACAGAACCATCTTCCACGGAAATATAATTCAAAATATACGTCCCGTGACGTACTTTCTTAACTGGATACGCTAGCTTAATTTTACCGAGGTTCTCGGTTTTTTCGATCTTGGCTTCTGCCTTCTCTAGAAGATCAGAAACTTTTTTTGTCACACCATCGATCTCTGTATCAGAGAATTGCGATGGGACAATATAAAGAAGTTCGTAAATCATATTTGATTGGCCCTTTTTAGGGGCAGCCTTTGTGGCTACGGACAATTAGTATGAATTAATGCTCGAATATTAGCCTAGGAGCTAGTTTTAGTCAAGCTAGGCCGCTTCATTTAATAAATTTGGCTTTATAAATGGTCCGATCGGGACACCCGTAAAATAAAACACAACTTTTACCCAATAAAATCAACCTCAAACCGAGGTTTAACCTTGAAAAAACCTTACTTTACATTTTATCGACTTTTTATTGAGCTTTTTCACTTTCAAAAACTGGTTTCTTTTGAAATTAATCCGATTGCTCAATATTCACAGCCTCAAACCGAGGTTTAACCTTGGAATTCATTTTTGCTCTGTTACTTTCTACCGTCTACTATCTACTATTTCTTCAAACCTCTCAAAATCCTCCCTTAAGACAAAAAAATCTGTGAAATTAATCTTTTCATTGTACTTTTGCAGTAAATCAGAATATTCCCCAATCGGCACAAAAATAGAGTCACCCAAAGTTCTCTTAACTACATGAATGGATCCTGGTGCAATATTTTCATCAATTTTTGCCAGTTCACCGGCAGCAGTGTGAGTGAAGTAACCAATATGATTATCCTGGCAAAGTGTTTTAAGCTTGGCTAGAATCTCCGTGTCAGATAGATTATCTGTGCGTAGTCTTAAAATCCGCTTTGGAGCAATCCGGCGCATTAAATGATGTGACCAATAATTATTTTGATCAGTAGCCGCAGAAAATAACTTTTCCAGTACAGCTGCATCACGAATTGAAACATATTCGTAAGGGTCGCTTGGAATTCGAAGATCAATTTCACGGCTCAAAATAGCCTCTTCTAAATAATGAGTAAATCCAGCCTTGGTTTTGTGAAAATAAACTTGATCAATCATGTGGTAGCGTGCCAAAAGCATATCTTCAAAAGCGCGTACTCCGTTTTCATGTAAAGTTAAAATTAAATGTCCGTCTTTTTCTCCAATACCCATCGAACTAATCAACCAATCCAAATCAAAGTGCCCATAAGTCACGCCGCAAAAATAACTATCACGCAATAAATAATCCATTCTGTCACAGTCTATGGTGCCAGAAATAATTGATTTAAGAATTGCGTGCAAGGTTGGCGTACGTTTTTCCAGTTCAAGAAAAAATGATGATGGACGTACTCCGCCGTGAACTAAAGATGCAATATCTTGAGCCATGTCTTCACCCAGAATTCCTTCTTGAGCCATAATCTGAATCAGTAGAACGCTATAATCCTCATGATGAGCCTGCTCATTGTACTGCACTTTCCACCAGTCATGATTCAGTGGTAGCTTTTGCCAAAGAGGAAAAACACTTTCAGATGAATGTGAGAATGGCCCGTGCCCGATGTCATGCAAAAGCCCGGCCAGTCTGACTGTCTGTCGAATTCTTTCAATTTCATCCTGACTAAACCGTAAAGAAAAAATTGAAGAACTGGCAATCAATCTACTAAACAATCTTCCAGCTACGTGCATGGCGCCCAATGCATGAGAAAAACGATCATGTACCCCGCTTGGGTAGACATAGGAAAGTAAAAATGACAATTGACTAATGTATCTTAGGCGCTGAACAAAAGGGTGATCGATAACTCCGCGCTCAATTTCGTTGAACGGTATCCGAGCATGAACTGGATCGCGAATTTCGTATTGTGCCATATATCCTAAGCTTAAACGATTCACTAAACCGCGTCCAATTTAGAAGAATCTTTCCTGATAGCTTGACCGGTTGCCTTAAGAGACCTATTATTTGCCTATGCAATTCGCAATTTTAGGCAGCCACCCTAATCTCTCGCTGGCTGAGCTAACAAGTATAACCAATCAAGTACCACTGCATCATGCTGATAAAGTGGCGCTTTTCAATTCTTTTGATACAGAGCTTTCTAATCTGCAAAAAAAATTGGGCGGCGTACAAAAGCTTGGATTTATTATTGGTAGTTCTAAAACTGATGATTACGAGGGATTGATTGATCTTTGCACTTCAGTTTTGCTCGAAAAGGCAACAGACCAAAAAATTAAATTTGGTTTTAGTGTTTACGATATCCGCAACCCTAAAGGAGCTCAAAATCTGAGAGGACAGATTGAACGAATTGGTTTGGAAGTTAAAAAATCAATGAAAGCTGCTGGTAAAAATGCCAGGCTGGTAACTTCCAAAGAGCCTCAACTATCTTCTGTAGTAGTCACTAAAAATAAACTTCTCCAAACCGGCGCTGAATTTATTTTGATTGTTAACAAGGTTGAACTACTAATAGGGTTTACAGAAGCTGTTCAAGACTTTGAAGATTGGTCGCATCGCGACTACGATCGTCCAGCTCGTGACGCTAGGCGTGGTATGTTGCCACCTAAGCTAGCTAGAATGATGGTAAACCTTGGCGATACTGAACCGGAAAAAAGCACCATACTCGATCCATTTTGCGGCTCTGGCACTGTGCTGATGGAAGCATCTATGCTTGGTTTTAAAAAAATGTTGGGTAGTGATATTCAAAAACAAGCAGTAGATGACACAGAAAAAAATCTAATCTGGCTCTCTCAGCAAGGTATCGAAGTGACTAAATATCAATTAGCACAGAGCAGCGCGGAAAAAATTGCCGACGTTTTCCCAGAAACAAAAGTTGATGTCATTGTGACTGAGCCATTCTTAGGCAAACCTCGCCAAGGAACCGAATCTGTGGCAATGATCGAGAAAACTATAGCTGAATTAGAAGAGCTTTATAAAAAAAGTTTTACTACTCTATTTGAGCTACTAAAATCTGGTGGAACTCTGGTAGTTGCTTCGCCAGTGCACTTTATTGGAGGCCGTGAATTTGCTCCAGACACCAAGGCTATCCTCAAAAAAATTGGCTTCAGCCCTTCACCGGCCAGCGAGACAAGATTGCTTTATCACCAAAAAGATCAATTCGTCGCCCGCGATCTTTTACGCTTTAAAAAAGTTTAGGAAAATTAAAATTACACTTTTGATCCGGCCGGATCAAAAGTGTAATTTAGTTTAAAAATAATTTGAACTTCAAACATTAAATCTAAACAACATCACGTCGCCGTCTTCCACCACATACTCTTTTCCCTCGACCCGAAGTTTACCGGCGTCGCGAGCTCCTGACCAACCATTCAAAGCTACAAAATCATCATAAGAGATCGTCTCGGCACGAATAAAACCGCGTTCAAAATCGGTATGAATTTTACCAGCCGCTTGTGGCGCCTTAGACCCATTCTCCACTGTCCAAGCACGTGATTCTTGCTCCCCACTCGTAAAAAAAGTCACTAAATCCAAAAGTTCGTAACACTTTCTGATCACCTTATCGAGCCCTGACTCCTCTAACCCCAAGTCGCGTAAAAATTCTGATGCTTCTTCGCGTGGCAAAGCCGCAATCTCTTGTTCAATCTTAACCGAAATCGGAACAGCTAAACGACCTTCTCCTAAAGGTGACTGCCAATTGGAATCTTTAGCTGCTTCTTCATCAACATTAACAACGTAAAGAATTTTTTTGGTAGTCAAAAGGTCCATATCCTTCAAAGCTTCGGCTTCATCATCGTTTAAGCTAACTGTCATAGCTAACTTCCCAGCTCCAAGAGCATCGCGAAATTTTTTTAGCCCACTGACTTGCTGAGTCAGTAGTTTGTCTTTAGTCGCTTCTGCTTTTCTTTCAATTCCGTCTAATCGTTTCTCCACAGTAGAGAGATCGGCCATCATCAGTTCAGTCTCAATAATCTCAACATCGCGTTGTGCATCAATCGAACCATCAACATGAACAACATTAGGATCAGAAAAAGCTCGGACCACATGCAAAATCATGTCAGTCTCTCGAATATTAGCTAAAAATTTATTGCCTAAACCTTCACCTCTATGAGCACCAGCAACCAAGCCAGCGATATCAACAAATTCAATCGCTGTTGGCACACGTTTTTTTGACTCTGAAATTTCCACCAGTTTATCCAATCGCTCATCTGGCACTTCCACTACGCCAACATTTGGCTCAATAGTGCAAAACGGAAAATTAGCACAGTCAACCTGCTTTTTAGTGAGCGCTGTAAATAGTGTGGACTTACCAACGTTAGGGAGCCCAACAATGCCAACTTGCAACATAATAGAAGCCAGTCTAGTCTAAAATGATTATTTTTACAAAGCCGGTGGACAAGACCAACTTATTCTATTGGGTTAATGCTTCTTCTTGTGGGGTATCAGTAATTTGGTCGCCTTCCAATGGTTCTGGCAATAGGGCTTCCGCAATACCTGCTTCAATCCGTTCAATACGCTGGTCAACTAGTTGATTTACAGGATTCAATACTTTGACCTCTCGCAATAATTCCAAAGCTTTTTCAGCATCCCCATCTTCTTCATAAACAGCTGCCAAATACCACATTGCATTACTGTAATTTGGTGCTATCTCTAAAGCTCGTTCCAATTCAGCCTTAGCCAAATCGCTCTTTCCTTGACGAAGATATAGAAGACCAAGCTGGAAAGAGATACCGATGTCTGACTGGTAGGCACTGCGCAAAGATTCCATACGCGATACAGCCTCGGTCAGATTTCCCTGGCGCTCATAGACACTCGCCAAGTAATAATGAGCCGGAGCATAGTCACCCTTTAAGGCAATCGCCTCTTCTAAAACTGTTTCCGCCGAAGCTAGTGCCGCCTCACGCTCTGTTTTAGCTCTACTGGCAAATTCTTCATCATCACTGGTTAAATATTCGTTGAGATGATCAGCATAAATCAAGAAAGCTCTTCCTAACATCACGCGATATTTTGGATTTTGTGGCGAAAGCTGAACCGCACGATCATAAGCGCTGATAGATAACTCATCAGCTCCATCTACAAGCGGCGAAACCTCTCTATAAACATCACCAAGCAATGCCCAATTAACAACATAATCTGGCGATAGCATTGTGGCTCGCTCTGCAGCAGTAACACTGGCTTCGATGTACATCTGAATATCGCTAGGCGAAACATCTGGCTCTTGAATTAGTTCTGCTGTTTTAACTAATAAAGCATTACCTAAATTTCGGTAGTACAAGTCGCTAAGTTTATTCATGCTAGCAGCCCGATCCAATCCTTCAATTATGCTGTCGACTCCACTACCTGATTTATCTGACGCAACTCCTCTTGCAAAAGCGATCTCTGCTGCGTAACGAGAGCCTGTCACAAACATCGAGGTCAATAAGCCGATTGAAACTAAGACAAACAAGAAAGCTGTTAACAGTCCGTATCTTGGTGACTGACTAAAAGCAATTTTTTTAGTTGCTGGACCAGCTTGACTGACAATAATAGCCGACAACAGCCAGAACATAAAAGAAAGAGTCATGTTAGATGAGTAAACAAAAACTCCAAAAGCTAATACCGACCAAGCAGCAAATGAAACAAAAGTCATTTTCCATTCATCATCAGCCTTTTTTGTAATCAAATGCCATAATGCAGTACCAGCAACCAATAACATCAAGGTCAAAAACAATAATGTCCCGACTACACCGATTGTTGGAAGTAGTGTCAAAAAATAGCTTCCAGCTCGGTCGAAACGCTCATCCCAAAGTAATGAATCATTAATAATCTCTGGCTGGTGCTTAGTATAGTCCATGACAAAGGTTCCAGGACCTGAACCAAAAAGCCAAGACGTTTCCTGTAATGTTGCTTTAGCAATAGAAAAAGATGAAGAGGATGACAAGGAAACTTCTGTTGGATAACGACTAATCGAAATGCTTGGCAAAAATAGAAATAAAATCGCGCAAACAAACAAAATCATTGGTAAGAAAAATCTACTAGTCTGTGGAAATTCTTGTGCTCTTAAGATAGTGAAAATAAAAATGATACTAAGACCGATAAGCATTGCCACCCATAAAGCCAAGAAATCAAGAGCCAAGGTAACCAGAAGAGCTGAAATAACAGTAGCTAAAATTGCGAACTTCACCAATGAACCAAACCAACCTTTTGGCAAAACTCGTTTACTCATTCTTGGATTAGCAACCAACCATAAACCACAGCCCAAAACTGCCATAGAGACTAAATAAAATCCCAAGGCACTAGGGGAACCAATTAAATTTGTTTCAAAAATACTCAAGCCAAACTGATTTAAAACAGAGACAATTCCAATAAAGGCAGAGGCCAGTAAAGAGACGCTCCAGAGTGCTCTCTGAGTTTTTGTTCTACTTAGTGTGTGACTACCAATCAAGAAAATAAGAGCCAACCCGAGAAAAGTTAAAAAGCTTGTATACTCTTGTTTAGCCTGACCAACCCAACTAGTGAATGGTGCCGAAGAAAATGCGGCCGAGAGTGCTACTGAAACTAGCAGTACAGCAACAACCACAAAAACACTGCTCTTCTTAAAATAGAGGCGCTTCTCTAGAACCATCATTCCCAGCCAGGCCAGCGTGGCAATGGCTGCCAAAAAAATAAGTAGAGTTTGTTTGTTGACTTCGAGAGGTTCAACAGTCCAAGAAAGAAAAAACAGCGGAACTAATCCAGCCAAACCAATCAACATAATTCGTGAAATATTCGCAAACAATTTGGCTAGTTTCTTAGACCCTTGGGTATATTCCTGCATAAAAAAATAGAACCGTTTATTACGGCTCCATTTTACCTTTTTCTGGGATTACTGACAAAGCTATGGTATCGCTGCCTCTGAAGTTATTTCAGGCTGAGGCTCTGAAGCACCCGGTTCAGTAGGCTCTTCTATTGGAACTTCCACCACTACTTCCTCCTGAATTACTACTTCGGGAATCGTCGCTTCCTCGGTAGTAGCAAAATTATCCTCTAAAACTTCACTGACTATTGGTTCAAAATCTTTATGTGTAGCTACAACCATCCA
>JAHISC010000085.1 GCA_018818445.1 Patescibacteria group bacterium
AAAAAGAAGGTAGCCATGTAAAAGAAATGCTACTGAAAGGTTTAGAGGCCGAAGACCCAACGGCCGTGCTGGGCTTATACTCCTTCCCTGCCGATGAAATCGTAGACGACCTTAAAAAAGCTTTTTCACGCTCAGCCAGTCACTTTAAAATCGAACTGGCTAAACTTTTGTATACTATCGACGAAGAAAATCGAGGAGCTTACCGCGATACACTCATTGATCGCCTACAAAACGCCGGTGATCCGGGCGTACAAATAGCCGCAGCTGAGGCAATGAGTGGTTTTAATGATGAGGCAATGCAACAGGCTCTTACCCAAGCCTCAAAAAACGCCGATGACAATCTTGTCCGCGCTGCTGCCCTACGATCACTCTAATAAATCTTTATTTCGAGCCTTCCAAAAACGGCGTGTACATCATGATGGCGTGATTTTCGGTAATGTTCTCAGTTTTAATCACCTCCTTAGTCTCCAAATCGATCGTATCGCGCATAATAATGTTGTGACGAGTGTATCCTCCCCAAAACTCATGTTGCATACGCGGCTCTTTTTCGTAGACGTGATAGCTAACCAGTAATTTTTCATCAGTTCGCCACTCGCCAACAAGATGGGTGTCCGTTAAATAGAGGTGAAGCTGAAAACGTTGAACTGTTGAATTCCAAATTTGTAAATCAATATTTGGATAAGCACATGTTGCTCCACTGCCAAACGGTAGAGTTCGATTGGTATCAGGAAAAACATCGTAACTATGTCGCCAACGCTCCGTAACCGTTAAAGGCGTGTGCAGCGTCATCCAATAAATCAAGTTTGATAACTGGCACAATCCGCCACCAACTCCCCGGCTGACTTTTCCTTCCTGCAAAATCATGCCATCTATATAACCCTTGCGACGCAACGGCCAACCAATCTGACGCCAATATGAGAAAGTCTTGCCGGGCTCAATCACCAAATTATCAAGCCGCCTAATGGCGAGCTCTAAATTTACAATCTTATTTTCTTGCAATTGCATATCTAAATCTCTTAAGGGTCGACGAAGAAGTGTTTGGTGTTCAAAAATAAGATGTGGCAGTAAAGTTGACTGAGTTTTTATGCTCAAACGCCGACTATGCCAAGCCCAATAAAATTGTTTCTTTAAAAAATAAAACAATCTGCCAGCCTGCAGACGAACTTGTGATCTTTGCTGTGGCTTGGGATTCATAATTGTGGGCAGTGTAGCAAAATTATCAAACAATGACGAGATTCAACTATAGGGTCAGGTCTTGAATCTTGAATTTCTGATTGAATTCCCACAGGCAAACCTTATTTGGAACCGTTAAATAAGCATGGAATCAAAATTTAATAGCCAAACTACAATTTTCTGCTTATTATTTAATTGACTAATAAATACTAAAAATTCAAGATTCAAGACCTGACCCTAAACTTGAATAAAAGAAAACACACCACTTTCGTGATGCGTTTTCTGGTCGGGCCGGCGGCCTGTCTGCCGGCAGGCAGGGACTCGCCTGTCCACCGAAGCTTTAGCGAAGGTGGAAACTCGCGACCTCTTGGTCCTAAACAATAATAGAGATTGTGTTTTTGCTGGTCGGGCCGGCGGGACTCGAACTCGCGACCTCTTGGTCCCAAACCAAGCGCTCTAGCCTACTGAGCTACGGCCCGAAGGGCAAAAACACAATCTCTATTATTGTTAAACGAGCCCCAGTCATAGGCTGGTCCGCCTCCGGCGGATACTGAGCTACGGCCCGATCGTGCGAATAATATATCAAATTGTTATCTTTTTGACAAGAGTAGCTGCTCCCGCTAGACTGGCCAGAGTATGAGAAAAAAGTTATTGAGATTTGAAGCGAATTTAGATCAAAATAATATCATTGAGCCTGGTAAGGATGCCTTTGGTGAGGTTAAAGGTCGATGGGGTCATGACATTTTTGGTAATGATAATCCAATAGTTTTGGAACTTGGTTGTGGTCGTGGAGAATACGCCATCGGACTAGCACAAAAATATCCAAAAAAAAATTTTATTGGCATCGATATCAAGGGAGATAGGATTTGGTACGGCAGCAAAGAAGCTGAGGAGAATAATTTGCAAAATATTATATTTTTAAGAACGCAGGTTGATTTACTAGAGAATTTTTTTGTTCCGCACGAAGTAGATGAAATTTGGTTGACCTTTCCAGGACCGCGGCCGAAAGAAAAACAGGCAAGAAAGCGGCTTACAGCACCAAAATTTTTAAACATCTACAAGCATGTTTTAAAACCCGGGGGGAAGGTTCACCTCAAGACTGATAGTGATCTTCTTTTTGAATTTACTTTAGAGAACTTGGAAGCAAGAGATGATATTGGATCTCTAAATGCTATTTCAAATCTGTATGCTGCATCTGGTTTTGATGAAGTAAAATGCATTCAGACACACTTTGAAAAGCGATTTTTGCGCCTCGGTAAGACAATAAAGTATATTAATTTTAGCTTTTGTGATGCTTGACGTTTTTGAATATTTAATGTACGATAGGGGCACTTTGTAATGTTTGTGTGACCAAAATCTTCAAAATTG
>JAHISC010000086.1 GCA_018818445.1 Patescibacteria group bacterium
AAGAAACCATCAGATAGCTTTATTATTCGACGCCGTAAGAAGTAAAATGTATGTCTAGAAGTCTAAAAAAAGGACCTTACGTTGATCCTAACGTAATCAAGAAGATCGCGGCTCAAAAGCCCGATGACAAGCCGATTAAAACATGGTCGCGTGCTTGTTCGATTACGCCAGAAATGGTCGGATTTTCATTTTCAGTTCACAATGGTAAGGACTTTATTTCTTTCAAAGTTGGAGAAAATATGGTCGGCCATAAGTTAGGTGAATTTGCACCGACGCGTAAATTTGTTCGACATGCAGGTAAGAGTGCTGCAGCTCCAGTGGCAGCTCCTGTTAATCGAAAAGCTTAGTGAATTAATATGAACGTTTCAGCACAGGCAAAATTTATTCACATGTCTCCACGTAAAACCCGTTTAGTGGTTAATTTAGTTCGTGGACTTTCTATAAGTGAAGCACGCCGACAGCTTTTATTTTCTAAAAAAGATGCGGCAAAGCCTATTTTGAAAGTTTTGAATTCGGCTGTGGCTAATGCAGTGAATAATTTAGGAGTTGAGGAATCTAGCCTACACATCGCACAGGCATTTGTTGCAGAAGGACCAACATTTTACCGCTATAAACCGCGTGCTCATGGTAGAGCAATGCCGGTACGAAAGCGCATGTCACATATTACTATCGAGGTTTCGGATGGTTTGGAAGAAGTAAAAAAGGTAGAGGATGTGAAAGCAATAAAAGTAGTAAAAGAGGTCAAAGAAGTTAAAAAAGAAAAAGGCACGAAAGCTGAAAAAACTACAGTTGAGTAAAAAATTATGGGACACAAAATTCATCCAAAAATTTTTAGACTATCGACCATCTATAAGTGGGATTCCAAATGGTTTGCTCCACGACGTCGATATGTAAACACGCTTAAAGAAGATGTGATGCTTCGTGATTTCATTTTAGGAGAGCTTAAAGAAGCTAGCGTAGACACCGTTGAAATTGACCGAAACGCTAATAATATCAGCATTACAATCATTTCTGGAAAGCCTGGATTTATTATTGGTCGGGCTGGTGCTGGAATTGAGGATTTGAAGAAAAAGATTTTAAAGAAGTTTTACAGAGGAAAACGAGTTGTGATCAACATCAATATTAAAGAAGTTGCTCAACCAGCTCTTTGTGCAAAAATTGTCGGTGAACAGATTGCACAAGAGATCGAAAAACGTTTACCTTTCCGACGATCAATGAAAATGGCGATTGAACGCGTAATGAAAGCCGGGGCAAAAGGAGTAAAGCTATCAATTGGTGGAAGATTAAATGGGGCTGATATTGCTCGAACAGAAATGATTTCTGACGGTAGTATTCCTTTACACAACCTACGGGCTGATATCGATTTTGCTCGAGTTCGGGCGAATACGATCTACGGCGTTATCGGTATAAAAGTTTGGATTTATCGTGGTGAAGTGTTTGATAGTGAAGATGCCACACCAAAAACTATTGAAAAACCTAAGCGTCGTGGTCACGATGACCGACGTTAGTCAATGAATGAATCATCTATATGTTGATGCCAAAAAAAATGAAATACCGGAAGCGTCAGAAACGACGCTCAAAGGGAGATCGAATTGCGACTCAGAAGACGCAAGTGGATTTTGGCGCCTATGGATTAAAGGCAATAACTGAATCTTGGGTAACTGCACGGCAAATTGAGGCAGCACGTCGAGCAATTACACGTTATGTTAAACGCGGTGGAAAGGTATGGATTCGAATTTTTCCAGATCATCCTGTAACTGCTCATGGAGCTGAGTCTCCGATGGGTAAAGGAAAGGGTGGCGTTGATTACTACATGACGCCAGTTAGAGCAGGAACAGTTATGTTCGAAATGGATGGAGTCTCCGAAGAACAAGCTCGAGAGGCTTTGCGCCTCGCGGCTCATAAACTCCCTTTAAAAACGAAGTTTGTATCAAGGGTATAAATATCATATGGATTTCAAGGATTTGAAAAATAAATCAGCCAACGAATTGCAACGGATGTTGGCAGAAGAGAGAGGTCGTTTGTACGATCTACGCTTGAAATTGGCTGTTAATCAGTTAAAGAATACACGTCAGGTTCGAGAAGTTCGAACAAGCATAGCTCAGATTCTTACCCAATTGACTGATTTAAAGTTAAAGGAGACATTGTCTAAAGAAAGCTAAGTATGGAAAATAATAAGAAACAATCAAATAAACGTCGATTTGTGGCAACTGTTGTCTCCGATAAAATGGATAAAACAGTGGTGGTTAAGGTAGATCGAACAATTTCTCATGCTAAATATGGCAAGCGTTACACAGTAAGCAAGCGCCTAAAAGCTCATGATGAAGGGAATACTGCTAAAGTTGGTGATCAGGTTTTGATTGAAGAAACAGCACCAAAATCAAAGGATAAGAACTGGAGAATTGTAAACCAATCAAAGTAATATGGTTCAGCATAGATCAATGTTAAAAGTAGCGGATAATACTGGAGCTAAAAAGCTTCAGGTGATTCGAGTACTCGGTGGATATAGGAAGCGATACGCTCGAATAGGCGATATCGTTACTGTTGTAGTTAAGGAAGCGGTTCCACATAGCAATGTTAAGAAGAGTGACGTCGTTCATGCTGTTTTGGTGCGTGTTCGTAAAGAAACTCGCCGGGCTGATGGATCGTATATCCGTTTTGATGAAAATGCTGCTGTGATTATTGACAAGAGTTCAAAGGAGCCAAAAGGTACACGCATTTTTGGACCAGTAGCTCGAGAACTTCGTGCACAAGGATTTACAAAAATAATTTCTCTTGCGCCTGAGGTGCTTTAATTTATTGATATGAAGATTAAAACAGGCGACAACGTACGCATCACTGCGGGTAAAGAAAAAGGGAAGACTGGAAAAGTTGTTCAGGTTTTTCCAGTACTCAATAAAGTAGTTGTAGAGAATCTTAACATCGCTGTTAAGCATCTTAAGAAGCGTGGCAAAACAGCTGGTCAAAGAATTGAATACAGCGCACCATTAGATGCTTCAAACGTTCGAGTGATTGGTAAAACAGGAGAAGGTCGTGTTGGCTTTAAATATCTTGAAAAAGATGGAAAACGTACTAAAGTTAGGATTTTGAAAACAAAAAAAGGTAGTGAAGATTTAGATTAATATGAGTATTCTTAAAGAAAAATACAATAGCAATGTTGTTCCAGCACTCAAGAAAGAGTTTGGTTTAAAAAATAATCTTGAAGTGCCAAAGGTCATTAAAGTGACTTTAAACTCCGGACTTAGCGCTAAGCGTGATCCGAAGTTTATTGACATTATTACTGATACATTAACTAAAGTATCTGGTCAGAAACCTGTGACAACCAAAGCTCGTAAATCTGAGTCTGGCTTTAAGATTAGAGAAGGCATGATTGTGGGAACAATGGTTACTTTGCGTGGAGGTAGAATGTGGAGTTTCTTAGATAAACTAGTTAATGTTGCTTTTCCACGTGTACGAGACTTCCGCGGTATTCCAGAATCAGCAGTTGATGCAGACGGAAATTTTAATTACGGTTTTAAGGAACAGCTAGCTTTTCCAGAAGTGGATCCTGATGCGATTGAAACCTCACATGGTTTGCAGGTGTCAGTTACTACAACAGCAACAAGTCATGCAGAAGGCCTAGCACTTTTCACTGGACTAGGATTCCCATTTAAGAAAGCAGAAAAATAAATATGGCAACTCAGAATCAAATTGTAAAATCTCAGAATACGCCAAAGTACATGACTCGTCATGTTAATCGGTGTTGGAGATGTGGACGAAACCGTTTTTACATGAGAGCCTTTGGCCTTTGTCGTATTTGTTTCCGTGAACTCGCCAATCGTGGAGAAGTTCCTGGAATTAAAAAAGCAAGTTGGTAAGTAGCATATGATGACAGATCCAATCTCAGACATGTTGACTCGAATTAGAAATGCAGCCATGGTTAAAAAAACCAAGGTCGAGTTACCGATGTCAAAAATCAAATACGCTATCGCTAAAATTTTAGAAGCGGAAGGCTACTTGGAAGGCGTTGAGGCTTTCGAAGAAGCTGGTAAGCCAATGTTGCGATTCCGTGTTAAATACGATGAAGCAAGACGTTCAAAAGTCTCTTCTTTAAAGCGCATTAGCACACCTGGACGACGCGTTTATATGAAAGCTGATGAATTGCCACGGGTGCTTTCAGGTTTTGGTCTAGCTATTATTTCAACACCAAACGGTCTAATGACTGGTAATGAAGCAAGAAAGCGTAGACTTGGTGGAGAAATTATTTGCGAAGTATTCTAAATATATGTCACGTATTGGAAAGAAATCAGTAAAGATTCCAGATGGTGTTACGGTCGATATCAAAGGCCAAGACATAACTGTTAAAGGACCTAAGGGTGAACTATCCCTTCGGTTGCATCCTCGTACAAAAATTACGGAGGAATCGACTGATGAAGGAAAACAATTAGTAGTTAGTGTTCTAGATGACAAACAGGATAAGGCAATTTGGGGAACTATGCGAGCGTTAGTAGCAAATCTTGTTGAAGGTGTAACTGTTGGTTTTACTAAAAAACTTGAGTTAAATGGAGTTGGTTTTCGCATGAATTTGCAAGGATCAACATTGGTAATGGCTCTTGGTTTCTCACACGAAGTTCGATATGAACTTCCAAAAGATGTTACAGCTACAGTAGAAGCTAATGTTTTGACACTAACTAGCTCAGACGCTCAGAGCGTAGGGCAGACAGCAGCAGAAATTCGATCTCTTAAGAAACCAGAACCGTATAAAGGAAAAGGTTTCCGGTATAGCGACGAATTTGTTCGACGCAAAGTCGGTAAAGCAGCAAAGACTGATTAATCAATATGAAGAACGAATCACAACATAAGCGAGTGAAAGCAGGGCGCCGCTCACGTAGAACGCGAGCCCGTATTCAAAGTGGACATAAACCACGTTTGAATGTCTTTCGTTCCTTAAAACATATTTACGCGCAGGTTATTGATGACCAGCAAAGTAAAACACTTGTTGCATCATCTGATAAAGCTATCGATAAAAAAGGAAAGAAACCGGTTGAAATCGCAGCCTTAATTGGAGCTGATATTGCAAAAAAAGCAACTGAGGCTGGAATTAAGGAAGTTGTTTTTGACCGAGGACCTTATAAATATCATGGCCGTGTCAAAGCGTTAGCTGAGGCGGCGCGAGAGGGAGGTCTAGAATTTTAAAGCGTATGACTGAATCAGCGAATATACAAGAAAATAGAAAACCAGATGATCGAGCAGCTCGAGGTCGGGGACGCGGTGGTAATCGCGGTAAACGTGGTCGCCCACAACGCGAACCACGAGAGTTTGAGCAGAAGATTCTTGACTTGGCACGTGTTACTCGTGTTACTAAGGGTGGAAAACGAATGCGTTTTCGTACTTGTTTGATTATTGGTGATAAAAAAGGACGCGTTGGCGTTGGGATTGCCAAAGGTGCAGACGTAGCAATTTCGGTCGAAAAAGCATTTCGTCAGGCTAAGAAAAATATGACTACGGTGCCGATCGTTAACGAGACCATTCCACATGAGGTTAAGATGAAGTTTGGCGCTGCATATGTTATGCTAAAGCCAGCTCCAGAAGGTACTGGACTCAAGTCTGGTGGAGCTGCTCGCGTAGTTCTAGAATTAGCAGGAGTTCCA
>JAHISC010000087.1 GCA_018818445.1 Patescibacteria group bacterium
CCAAAATGTTTATTAAATCTTTCAGCTAAGTCGCGCGTAAATTCGATATGTTGTTTTTGGTCTTCACCTACTGGCACACCTTCTGTTTGATACAAAAGAATATCAGCAGCTTGCAAAATTGGATAAGTGAAAAGCCCGACCGAGACTGAATCTTCTTGTCCGCCAGATTTATCTTTAAACTGAGTCATTCTGGCAGTTTCGCCCATGCGCGCTTGTGTCTGCATGATCCATCCAAGCTCAGCGTGTGCCGAAACCCGTGACTGCTGGAAAAGAATAGTTTTCTTTGGATCAATACCTGCCGCCAAATAAGCCGCAGTAATAAATAATATATTATCCCGGAGAACCATTGTATCCTGGCGTACAGTAATTGCATGATAATCAGCGACCATCATTAAGAGTTTGTTGTCTCTTTGCAGGGTAACGGCTGGGAGCAAGGCGCCAAATAGGTTACCGATGTGTAAAAGATTGGTTGGTTGAATGCCAGTAAGTACTTTCATAGTGGCTTAAGTATAACAAAAACAAGGGCTTTTGAAACCCCTGCTTTTGTATTTTTAGTTTAAACCTCCAAAACCACTGGCAAGATCATTGGTCGGCGTTCCGTCTTTTTAAAGAGGAATTTACCAACTTCGTCTCTAACTGTTGTCTTAATATAATCAAGATCAGCTAGAGATTTTGGATCTTTACTGTCCACTAGAGTTCGAATAAGTTTGCGGGTATCACGGATCAATTCCTTATTTTCTTTCATATGAACAAAACCGCGGCTAACCAAATCTGGGTCTGCAATAACTTTACCTGTGCGTTTTTCAACTTGAAGAATTACAACCACGATACCATCTTCAGCCAAGGCTTGACGATCACGAAGCACAACTTGCGAGACATCGCCAACTCCCAGACCATCAACAAAAACATATTCTGTTGGTACTTTTTGTTTTGTAAGTTCAGCCTTACCTTCGCCATTTCTCTCTTTGGAAAGTTCAAGAATCTGACCATTATCAGCCACAAAAACGTGATCTTCTTGCCATCCTAGGCTATGGGCGACCTTAGCATTATCACAAAGCAAGAAATGATTACCTTCAATTGGCATGTAATACTTTGGTTTCAATAATGTAAGCATGAGTTTGATGTCCTCTGTTTTTCCGTGACCGCCAGCATGAACATCCATGATTTCTTTATTGATAACTTTAGCACCTTTACGATACAAAGTATCTTTAAGTCTTTGTACTGACATTTCGTTTCCAGGAACAATCGAGCTAGAGAAAATCACGGTGTCACCTTTTTCAATTCTAACGCTACGATGTTCATCATGAGCGATGCGAGACAAAGCGGCATTCTTTTCTCCTTGGGCTCCAGTACAGAGGATAGTAATTTTTTCATCTCGATATTTACTCACTTGATCTATTGGAATCAGTGTTTTAGAACTGACGTGAATATAGCCAAGCCCGCGAGCAATTTCGACGTTTGTTTTCATGGAATAACCGTCTAGCGCAACTTTACGTCCCAGGATTTCTGAGATTTCAATGATTTGCTTAACTCGTGAAAGTAGGGAAGCGAAAGTTCCAACAATCACACGGCCTTTAGCATCTTCCAAAATTGAACGAAGCTCTTCTCCGATGACTTTTTCAGATAATTGGTGGCCTGGCACACCAGCGTTAGTTGAGTCTCCCATCAAAAGGAGAACACCTTTTTCACCAGTTCGAGCAATTTTATGAAAATCTGCTTGGCCGGTGCCAACTGGATGGAAGTCAAACTTCCAGTCGCCGGAGTGTACAATAACTCCTGCCGGTGTTTCGACTACAACAGCTGCTGAGTCTGGAATATTGTGATTTATGTGAATAAAGCTGACCTTAAATACGCCAAGTTGTAGCTCTGTATCCACGTTAATTGTTTTGACATTGACCTTTGAGCTTTGGAAATCAGTTTGACGTTTGTTAATAATCCCTGCTGCCATTGGCAATGCATAAACGGTTGGACCACCGATTTTTGGAATCACATGAGGAATTGCTCCAATGTGATCGTAGTGCCCATGAGTGATAACAACACCACGAATATTTTTTTCTTTACCTTTAAGATAACTCATGTTTGGAATGATATAGTCAACTCCATGCATGTCCTCTTCTGGAAATTGGAGACCCATGTCAATCAGGATGATGTCATTTTTGTACTCAATTAAGGTACAGTTTCGTCCAACTTCTTCTAATCCGCCAAGCACAATAACCCGTACTTTATCTCCGGTAGGTCCGGTGAAGGTTTGTACGCTTTTAGTAAACGGTCCACGCATTTTTTTAGGTGCTCGGTTGTTTGTTTTTCGTCTGCGATCTGGCTTCGTTTGCTGTTTTGCATCCGATCCACTTCGACGACGTCCGCCCCTGGCGGGGTCAGTTTTCTTTTCGACCATAATAATTGGTTTTTTTGTTAAGAGTTGTGATTAGTTCACAACCAAAAATAATATTTAATTTGAGAGAAGCAATCGGGTCATTTCTACAAAGTAAAAAAGATTCGATTTCCTACCTCAATTCAATTGTACCACGTTTATTTACCGAGTGCTCGGTTTCTGAAGATAGAACATTATCATTAATGTTCTTAGTTGTCAAGAGTACGGCGTGTTTTGATGAACCACTCATGAATTCTGCTAAAACGATCTGATGGATTTACAATATGAAGAATTTCGATTCCATTAATTTTACTAGATACAGCATAAGAGTAATAAGGCTGGTAAAGGAAGACCGCTGTAATTTCATCAGCGACCAATTCTTGCAATTCACGCAAGGCTTCTTCACGTTTTTCAACATCACTAGATTCTCTTGCAGTTTCAATTAGTTGATCAGCTTTACGGTTACTGAAACCTGACAGGTTTAGCCCAGGATATTGAGTTTGGCTGGAATGCCAGAAAGCGTAAGGGTCAGGGTCAATTCCGTAAAGTTCACCAGAAAGAAGAATATCGTAGTTACGGTTTTTCAATGTATCACTTTGAAATTCAGCTGGTTCAACTAAGCGTACATTTATGCGAATACCAATTTCTTCCCATTGCTCAGCGAGCTCGGTAGCAACAGAAGTCAATTCCATGGTTTGCAAAGTAACTAATTCAAGAACCAGTTCGTTACCATCTTTGGTACGGATTTTAGCTCCTTCCTCTAGTGTCCAACCTGCATTATCGAGTTTTTCTCTTGCAGATGGTGGGTCGTAAACTTGAACGTTGAGTTCAGGGTAGTCTCCAATCATACCAGGTAAAATGAAAGATTTAACTGGCTCGCCATGACCGTCTAGAACGCTGTCAATGATTTTTTGTTTATCTGACCCTAAGGCCAAGGCTTCACGGACAGCATCGGTTTTGAGGATACTCTGCTTTTCTTCATTAAAGAAAGCAGCAACATACTGGCCTAGCGTTGGGTATATGATCTGGGTAGAGCTATCACGTTCAAAATCTGCCACTACTTCTAGTGGGAGGTAACTCAAGCCTTCGATATTGTGATTACGGAGAGCTTCAATGGCAGAAGTTGTTTCTGGGTAAAATTTTAAAACCAACTCCTCGATGTAAGGTGATCCAAGATAATAGTCAGCATTGCGTTTTAGAGTATAGCTACGGATATTACCTTTGGAATCCTTTGAGAATTTTTCGAATTCATAAGGCCCTGATCCAACCGGTTTTTTATTGTATTCGGTTACTGGGGCATTAAGCGGAGCAATCTCTTGCCAAATGTGAGACGGCAGAATACCAACTGTTAGCAAGGAAAGAAATGGAGCAAAAGGTTCTTCTAAAACAAAACGTATAGTTCTCTCGTCAACCTGCTCAACAACTATACCTGAAAAGCTTATTTCTAGCGGACTGCGGTATTCAGGATTTTGTAGGGCGTTGATTGTAAAAATAACATCATC
>JAHISC010000088.1 GCA_018818445.1 Patescibacteria group bacterium
CGAACCTAGCTTCCAGAGCCACATTGGATATAACTTCTTCTTATCAAATCACAGATGTTAACGGAGATCCGGCAGAATTTAATCCAACTTGGTAGTTAACGCTTGCCACTTCTCCTAATCCATGCTATCGTCCCAGTCAATAATTTTTCTCATCAGATGATAGTGTGAAGCAAGAAAAACTTTCCATTCGCGGGGCGCGGGTGCACAACTTAAAAAACATCAATGTCGACATCCCCAAAGACCAACTTGTGGTTCTCACAGGTCTTTCCGGATCCGGTAAATCATCTTTAGCATTCGATACTATCTATGCTGAAGGTCAACGTAGATACATGGAGTCGCTCTCCAGTTACGCTCGGCAGTTTTTAGAACTTCAAGACAAGCCGGACGTAGACTCTATTGATGGCCTGTCGCCAACAGTAGCTATTGATCAAAAATCATCATCACACAATCCACGTTCAACAGTGGGAACAGTCACGGAGATTTATGATTATCTTCGTATTTTGTTTGCGCGCGTAGCCAGACCTCACGACAGCGCAAGCGGCGCGCCAATTTTAGAACGCACTGTAGATGACCTAGCGAAAATCATCATGTCAGCAGTCAAAGAAGGCGACGTCATGCTCTATATTCCAATGGTAGAGCGGCAGAAGGGTGAGCACAATCATGTTTTAATTGCAGCCAAGAGTGCTGATTTTGATGAAGTGCGTTTTGATGGTTTGATGATGGATGTAGACGAAGCGATTGCTATGCGCAAACAGAAATCAAAAGAGCATACCGTCGAAATTTTAGCAGACAAATTTAATCAAGGAGAAGATATTCCAATTGAGCGAATGCGCGTGATTTTGGAAAAGGCTCTTGACCTTGGGAACGATCGTCTCATTATGTATCGTGATGATACTGGGGATGAAGTAGAATTAGTAAAAGGTTATAACTTACCAGGCGGACTCAATATTCCACGTCCAGAGCCAAGACTTTTTAGTTTCAATTCACCACATGGAGCTTGTCCTGAGTGTACTGGGTTGGGCATTAAGTTGGTGTTAGAGCCTGCCTTAGTTGTTCCAAACAAGCGGCTCACAATAGCCGAAGGTGCAGTTAAGCCTTGGAGTAGAATCGCTGGTAATCAATCTGGCTACATGTCACTCCTGGAAAAAGTTGGGAAAAAATTTAAGATTAGTCTTAATACGCCTATTGAAAAATTAGCTGCCTCAAAAGTTGATTTGCTTTTTTATGGAACTGGCGATGATTTGTATACATTGCATGGCGAAGAAGTAAAATTTCCCGGTATTCTTGGCATGCTCGATCAGAAATATCGCGAGACTAACAGCGAATATGTTCGAAAAGAGTTAGAGACGTACATGCGAACTATGATTTGTCCGGCTTGTGAGGGTATGCGTTTGCGACCAGAAGTTTTGCTCTTTACTATTGCAGGTCAATCCATCGCTGATGTTGTTTCCAGGCCAATCGAAGACGTTCCAAAGTTTTTTGATGATCTTTTAATGGTGACTAACGGTGAGAAAAAGGCGCTTGGGCTTTCGGAAGCTGAGCGTATGGTGGTGGAGAGAGTAGCAAAGGAGGTAGCAGAACGAGTTGAACACTTAATTCATGTTGGACTTGGTTATTTAACTCTCGATCGCAGTGCTATGACACTTTCCGGTGGTGAGTCGCAGCGTGTCAGATTAGCCACACAACTTGGTTCAGCACTTTCTGGCGTTATCTACGTACTCGATGAACCGTCAATCGGTCTTCATCCACGGGACAATGAACATCTTATAGAAACCATTAAGCACCTTCGTGATCTAGGCAACTCAGTTTTAGTAGTGGAGCATGATGCGGACATGATTCGCGCAGCTGATTATGTATTTGACATTGGTCCAGGCGCTGGAGCTTACGGTGGACAGATTGTGGCCGAAGGAACTCCAAAGGATTTACTAAAAAATCCCGATTCAATTACTGGTCAATATCTTTCTGGCCAGAAGAAAATTAAAATTCCAACTAAAACAAGAAAAGGAAACAGTAAACAAATTACTATTGTTGGTGCTCAAGAACATAATTTGAAGAATGTATCGATTGATATTCCACTTGGTCAATTTGTTTGTGTCACTGGTGTTTCCGGATCAGGAAAATCGACTCTAATTTTAGACATACTTGGTAAGGCTTTAGCTAAACATTTCTATCGAGCCAAGGCTTTTCCAGGGGAGCACAAAGCTATCAAAGGCCTAGGTAATATTGACAAGGTTGTGACGGTTGATCAGTCACCAATTGGTCGCACTCCACGTTCTAATCCAGCAACTTACACTGGTGTCTTTACTGCCATTCGTGATTTGTTTACAGAAGTTTCAGAATCAAAATTGCGCGGTTATGATGCTGGCAAGTTTAGCTTCAATGTTAAAGGTGGTGGGCGCTGCGAAAATTGTGCCGGTGACGGTCAGATTCGGATTGAGATGCAATTCATGCCAGACGTCTATACCGATTGTCCGGAATGTGGCGGAACGCGTTACAATACTGACGTATTGGAAATTCATTATCGCAACAAAAATATTTCAGACGTGCTAAACATGACCATTGACGAAGCACGACGTTTCTTTGCTGACAAGAGCGCCATCTACGACAAGTTAAATGTCTTGCATGAAGTTGGTCTTGGATATTTGAAGCTTGGGCAATCTGCCACCACACTATCTGGTGGTGAAGCACAGCGTGTCAAATTATCAACTGAGTTGTCGCGTAGAGCTACTGGAAAAACTCTCTATATTTTGGATGAACCTACCACTGGTCTTCATTTTGATGACATCGGTAGACTGTTGGACGTGCTTCATGCCTTGGTAGACAAAGGAAATACCATTTTAGTTATTGAGCACAACACAGACATGATGCGCTCGGCTGATTGGATTATTGATATGGGTCCAGAAGGTGGTCAAAAGGGCGGATTCATAGTTGCTACCGGCACTCCTAAAGAAATTGCTAAGGCTAAAGGCTACACAGCACAGTACCTCAAAGTGGCGATGAAAGAATCGAAGTAGTTGCACGGTATGCCTACCCGTACGGCAGATAAAAAAAGACCCGAGGTCGAAACCTCGAGTCTTTTTTGTTTGAGTCATTTAAATTTCCTCTATTCTATCCGTTATTTTATTTCTTTCATCTTACGACGGAAGCGGCCGCGGAGGAAGTTGAGTTTTGCTCGATGTGTCTGGTATTGCTTCACTACCTCAATCTTTTCAATATTTGGTGAGGCCAAAGGGAAGATTTTTTCAACCATCCAACCTTTAGAGTTTTTTCGTACAGTCATAGTACGAGAAATCTGAGCGCTTTTGACACCAATTACCAAACCTTCAAATACCTGGATACGCTCCTTTTCTTCGCCCTTGGAATTCACATCTTTAATCTTTTCGTGAACTCGCACCCACATACCTGTTTTGATATCACGGTTTGGGAGTTCTACTACTTCTGCTTCGCCTTCGACAGTCTCAGGGATTGAGGCGTCAGCTTTAGGAGTTGCCGCTGCTTCTGCTGCAGCTGTGACTTCTTCAGATGGAGGTTCGTTAGTTTCTTCTGTTGGAATTATTTCAGTTACTTCAGACTTTTCTTCTGTAGCAGGAACCTCTTGGGTCTCGTCTACAGCGTCTTTCTTTTTTTCGTCGGACATATTAATAATTTACTTCACCTAGCCAGAGGAAGCGCGAGTACGCCTTCATTCACAGGTTGATTTATATGCGGGGATATTAGCGAATTTAGTGAAAATAGTCAAGAGGGGCGCTCGTGTATGGGCGAAATTACTCAGTCGTCCCGCAAACTCAGGACTCCTTCGCAATTTGTCCATACACTCGCTAAGAGGGAATAAGCCACAAAATCTGTTTCACAAATTCAGCCCTCGTTTAAAAATACTCCTATACACTCGTTGAGAGAAAAAGAAGTAAGGGGCGACCTTTAGGTCGCCCGTTTTACCATCCTGAGCGAGGCATAGCCGAGTCGAAGGATCTTCATGAATCACTTATCTACCATGAACTATAAACTGTGAACTGTTAAACAGAAGGACCGCATCACGAGGGATGCGGTCCGGGAGAAGGTTTGGGCGGCCAGCTCAGTCCGAGCTGAAGAGTAGCTCACCGCCTGCCACCCAGGTCTTGCAGGTGGACGGGTTACAG
>JAHISC010000089.1 GCA_018818445.1 Patescibacteria group bacterium
AAATCCGGCAAATACGCCATTGTTCCCCACTATTCTCGCAAAGAAGATAGAATGGTTGGTGAAAAATGTGTTTTTTCCTCGCCGATTATTCTAGTTGATGGCTTTTTATCGCTTTACGACGAACGATTACGTGATTTGATAGATCTTAAAATCTTTTTCAATCTTTCCGAAGACAGTCAGGTCAAACGCCGTAAACTGAGACAACCTTGGGTAGAAGATGGTTACATTGAAAATGTTCTTTTACCAAACGCTCGTCAACATGTTATTCCCACAAAACATCATGCAGATTTTATTGTTAATGCTGAACTGCCGCCACAGAGCGTAGCTGATTACTGTGTTGGTATAATTTCCTTGGCACTTAAAGATAGAATTAAAAAACTTGGCACTCGTCGTCGTTTTGAAACAGTCTCAATTACAGCAAAAGTTTAATATGGAACTTCGCTACAATAAATCTCAAATTACTAATCCGTTGGTGATCTTACGTAAGGCTGGTTATGCTCCATTCATAGATCCAAAAACAGGATCAGAAAGTTTTACTTTGCGACTAACTGCCAATTTTTATCCTCGCTTCCATCTTTATCTCAATGAAAAAGATGATGACCTAATTTTTTCTCTTCATTTGGATCAAAAAAAACCAAGCTATGGAACGAACCACATGCACAGTGGTGAATATGATGGCCCAACAGTAGAGAGAGAAATGACTAGAATTAAAAAATGGATTCAAGCAACAATTAGTGAGACGCCAAAGCGTATTGCTACGGACGACCAGCCAAAAAAGAAAGGTTTATTCGGCGGAATTTTTGGGTAAAGACAAGAGCGGGTTCCTCGGGAACCCGCTCACGTGGTGTCTCACCAGTAGTCATCTCGTATGCACTGATGAGCGATCAGAAGTTCTGCTTTGGCGTATTCCGAATGCACCAGCATTGACAATTCATCAACTAATTCGAGGAACTGCCGAACCGCCTTCTTGTCGCCATTACCGAGCCTTACCTCGAACTCGGTAGCGACATAGTTGTCGAAGTCCAGTGCCAAACGACTAATGAGCTCGCAAATCAGCTTGACTTCACTGTCGCTCGGATAGACCCTGCGCCCGGTAAAGAAACAGGCTAGATTGACCTTGATCTTCTCTGATAGTGTGCACCTCTGGTACCGATGGATATCTTCAATCCAGCCGGTGACCTTGGTAGTCAGCCACAGAATGTTTGCCTTTCTCTGATTCGATGTTTTCATCAACCCTCCATTGATTACTGCGATCTTAACATGAAACTATTAAACAAAAAAGACCGAAGGTTTAAATGGTACCTTTGGTCTTTTTTACTTATTATTCAGCTAGAACTGCCTCAATTGCATCAACCATGGTTTCGTATGGGACTGCGCCAGATACCAACATACCGTTTATGAATGTTGCAGGTGTTCCTTGTACGCCAGCTTTGACACCGCTCTGTAGATCGTCTGCTACATCTTGAGCATAAATCCTTTCTGTATAGCACTTATCAAATTGATCTTGATCTAATTTTAGATCTCCTGCCACTTCGTAATACAAGTCATCACCTAGTTCAGATTGACGAGCAAACATTTCATCATGAAACTCCCAAAACTTTCCTTGCTCCGCTGCACATTCAGATGCCTCGGCCGCTGGTGCTGCTTCTGCATGAATTGACGTTAGTGGAAAATGTCTAAAAACTAGTGCGACGTCGTTTCCATAATCTTCCATAACTTGCTGGAGCGTTGGAGTGTGACGCTCACAATATGGACACTCGAAGTCAGAATATTCGACTAGTACGACTTTGGCTTTTTTTATATCACCCAAAATATGATCTTTGTTAGTTACAGGATCCAAAACAGCTACATCGCCGCCAGTATCCCCAGTGCCATCTGTATTAGGATCATCAAAAGTACGAACTACTTCATCGTTGTTTGAATTAAGAGTTGGCCAGTTAATTGAACCACCAAGAATACTTGTCAGTGCAACACCTGTGACTAAACCAAAAACGAAAAGCATCTTTGGATTTCCGTCAAAAAAACCTTTTTTATCTTCCATAAATCTATTAATTATTTGATTTTCTAATTTTGTAAAATAAGTAAATGCCGAGACCGAACATGATAATTGAGAAATACTGTGCCGGCGTTAATCCCAGGTATCTTACATCAGCAACTCTGGTGAAGTCCAGGAAGAAACGCACAAAGCCATAAAGCACCGTAAACAGAGCAATATAAGTGCCAGCAATTCTATCTTTGCGAGATATCCACAGGAAGACCAAGGCAATAAATAAACCTGTTAGCGATAAATACAGACCATGATCGTGTCTTATTACCCCATCTGGATAGTACACGCCAAGAAAGAATTTTGTTACAGTCCCTGGATGATCATGGATTAGAAAGCAACCTAATCGTCCAATCCACAAACCAAACGGCAAACCAAAAACTGCAGTATCTGCATAAGCTAGGACATTTACTTTTTTCTTTTTCAAAAACCAAATCCCTACTAATGTCGCTAAAATGAAACCACCGAAGACCGAGGAACCACCATCCCAAACTTGAAAAATTTGTACTGGATCGTAAATAAATGTTTCAGGATCATAAAACAGTACATAGCCCAACCTTCCACCAACAAAACCAGCGATAATCATCCAAAATGTAAGGTCATAAATAACTCGAGGTTCAAGGCCGAGCTGTTTCGCTCTTCTAGCAGCCACCCAAGCTGCAAAAATAAATCCTAAAGCCACAAAAATACCCCAAACGTAAACTGTTAGTGGTCCAATCTGAATTGTGGTCCAGGAAAAATACGGGATCATAATTCAAGCTTCCCGATTGATTTTTCCAGAGCAGCAGCTGCTTCTAATACTTTATTGTCACCCAAAACAGGACCCATGATCTGCAAACCGACAGGCAACTTATCCACAGTGCCACAAGGAATAGAAATCGCCGGAATTCCAGCCAAATTAGCAGTTATTGTAAAGATATCAGCCAGATACATAGTCAAAGGATCATCGAACTTTTCACCAATATCCCAGGCTACCGAAGGTGAGGTTGGAGAAATTATTAGATCAACTTTTTTAAAGGCCTGTTGAAGCTCTTCAAAAATGGCAGTCTTCACCGCTAATGCTTTTTTATAATAAGCGTCATAGTAACCTGCCGACAAAATATAATTCCCTAGCATGATCCGACGCTTCACTTCCCTACCAAAACCACTCCCTCGTGCAGATTGGTAACTCTCTTCCAAACTGCTAGCTTTTGCGCGTGTGCCATAGCGCATTCCATCGAACCTCGCCATATTTGAGCTAGATTCAGCTGGTTGAATTATATAGTAAGTTGGCAAAGCATACTCAGATAGTGGCAAACTAATCTCCACAATCTCTGCCTCTAATTCACGCATAGACTCGATTGCCTCCTCAATTTGTCTACGAATTCTCTCATCCATACCATCCACAAAATACTCTTTAGGCACGCCAATTTTAACGCCCTTGAGATTTGGACTCATAATTTCAGCAACTGTTGTTTCTGAAAGTTGAAGTGATGTTGCATCATGTTCATCTTGGCCTTCAATGACTTCCAAGATTAAAGCAGCATCTGCCACATTGCGACCAAACACCCCAATCTGATCCAAACTGGAGCCTAGAGCAATTACACCATAACGTGAAACTCGACCATACGTCGGTTTGATTCCAACTACACCACACAAAGCAGCAGGTTGGCGTATAGAGCCGCCTGTATCAGACCCAAGCGCCACTGGCACCATTCCAGCTGCTACTGCTGCTGCTGAACCACCAGAGGAACCACCAGGAACTTTGTCAGTGTTGTGCGGATTACGAGTTTTTTGAAAAGCTGAGGTTTCAGTGGAGGAACCCATGGCAAATTCATCCATGTT
>JAHISC010000090.1 GCA_018818445.1 Patescibacteria group bacterium
CTAAAAAGCACAATCTATGACAGATGTTTCAGTAGTTATTGTCACTTTTAATGAAAGCCTTGATCTACTCAAGCGTTGTTTTGATAGCGTATATTCCTCTAAGGATGTGAATTTTGAGTTAATCGTGGTTGATAATGGAGCCAATGATGCGACTAGAGGGTTGCTGGTGAGTTATCCTGGAGCTCAGTATCTCAGAAACGAAAGTAATATGGGTTTTGCAGCCGCGGTTAATAGAGGAATGAAGGTTGGGCAGGGAAGATACATGCTTTTACTCAATCCTGACACCACTTTTGAATCTGATATTTTTAAGAAAATGATCGATCACCTAGATCAGGATGAAAACGTTGGTGTTGGTTCGTGTATTATTCGTTATCCAGACGGCTCTTTGCAAGATAGCATTCGTCGTTTTCCTAAACTACTCGATCAATTGTTGATTCTTTTTAAAGTGCCGCACTTTACCAAACACAATAAAATCATTGATAAGTACATGATGCGCGACGTTGATCCGCTAAAGACGCAAGATGTGGATTCAATTATGGGTGCGTTCATGTGGATTAGAGAAGACCTAATTAAAGACATTGGTCTTTTTGATGAACGTTATTTTATTTGGTTTGAAGAAGTTGATTATTGTAAAATGGCCGTTGATGCTGGTTGGCTTGTTAGGCACTACGCAGATATTGAAATAGCTCATCACAAAGGCCATGCTTTTTCGAAAATTGCCACTTTACGTAAGCAAAAATGGATTCGTACCAGTTTGCGTAAGTATATTAAAAAGCATAACGGTCCATTGCCATCGTTGTTATTATGGGCTTTGACACCTGTTTTTATTGTACTGGCATATTTATCTGCAACAATAAAGCCACGATAGCATTAATTATGAATTCATTTACTAAACAATTTATTGGGCCATGGACCTGGCGGGTTATTATTGGAGCTTTGGTTATTCATATTTTAGCTTTTTTCTTTCGTGAAACAGTTGTCGAATTACCACTATTATTACTTTTTGGTTTAGCGACAGTTATTATTTCTTATCGATCGTTGCCAACTGGATTATTGATTGCTTTTACTGAATTATTTACTGGCGGCCACGGTCATTTGTTGGACTCAGATATTTTTGGTCTTTCGGTTTCTCTGCGCATGATAATTTTCGCAGCAGTGATGCTTATATGGTTCATAAAAGTTATGAAGAAAGATATTTCGCTTTCGTTTATAGCTCTTCGTGATGCTCCTTGGTTGTTGATTTTTGTGGCTGTAGTTGTTGGTACGCTAGTTGGTTTTTTAAGAAATGATTTTGGCCTTGTCTTTGATGACATGAACGGCTACATGACAATTGCTTATCTCTTACCAATAATTTCGATTAACTGGAATCAGTCAGATCGGCGTGATTTGCTTCAGGTTTTGTTTGGTTCGGCTGCTTGGCTCACTGGTTTCACTTTACTTTTATCGTATTTATTTACTCATTTGGACGGTAAAACTTTACATGTTCTGTATGCTTTCGTTAGAGATTCAAGGCTAGCTGAAATAACGATTCAGGTTATTTCGGGCGAGAGTTCCGGTTATTTAAATTCAGCAGCATTACAAATTTTGGGTGACGGTGGTTATTTTTATCGAATCTTCATGCAATCTCAGTTTTTTGTAATGATTGCTTTTCTGGTCGTGGCCACTGCCATGTTTTTCATTTGGCGAAATCAGAGAATGCCAAACCTAGCCTGGTTGAGCCTTGGATTATTTTTATCTGCCATATTTTTAAGCATGTCGCGCAGTTTCTTACTGAGCTTGGGAGTTGTTTGTTTAGCGATATTTATTTTAGCTTTTTTCTTTGGCAAAAGGCCGCTAGTCAATATATCCAAACGTAGCGTGAATGCAGTCATAATAGGCGGGTTATCCTTGTTAGTATCAATTCTGACAGTTGTTTTCCCGTTGCCAAATAATCCAGACATTACAGATGCAGCTTTTTATTCCACTTCAGAAGATAATGATCGCGATCTAGCAATTTCTAGCCGTTGGTCTCTATTGGGACCAATGATGGACATGATTTACGAGCGTCCGGTTCTAGGATCTGGTTTTGGTACAGAAGTAACCTATGTTACAGACGATCCACGGATTCGTGATTTGATTCCCGATGGTATTTTAACCACTTACCGTTTTGAATGGGGATACCAGGATATTTGGTTAAAGATGGGCATTTTAGGACTAGCTGCCTTTGCTTTTTATGTAGTCTCCTTATTCTGGGGCATTCGCTACACTGCTAAGCAGCATGGCCACGCTTGGATTGTAGTTGGTCTTGGATTAGGTGTTATGGCGCTTTATATAACTCATATTTTTTCTCCGTATTTAAATCATCCGATTGGCTTGGCGTATATGCTTTTCATTATTCCGTTTATTGATTGGGAAGGTATGATCAAACCAAGGAAGGGATTTAGAGAACTATCCGGGATCCAGGGAATTAAAGATGAATTGAATAAACAAAAAATGGCCACTCAGCCAGTTGTAACGTCTGATCAAAGCTAAGAAACCTACAAATCAAAGCTTAGCTTTGGGAAGCTAAGCTTCCTGTGGATAAGTTTACGTCGTTGATTGTTTGATTGCCGTTCGCGAAAGCTGCGGCAGTCATTTTTTGTTTGCCAGATGGTTGGATTTCTAAAATCTCTAAAGCTTTTGTACCAGTACCAATAAAAAGTCTTTGCTCATTAATTTCTATTAATCCTGGTCGTAAAACTTTTTCTGAAGCTTTGGCGCTGATGATTTTTAAACTACGATTATTCCATGTTGTAAATGTTCCTGGCCACGGATCAAAAGCGCGGATCATATTTAAAATTGCCTCCGCCGGCTGAGTCCAGTCAATTTGACCATCGGTTTTCTTAAGTAACTTAGTGAAGGTCGCAGCACTATGATCCTGCTCCTGAGGCTTAATTTTATCGTTTAAATAGCCTTGCATAGCTTTAACTAGCAACTGTGGATAAAGTTGGGCCAGACGGCTATAAAGCGAACCAAAGGTGTCATTTTGCTTGATTTCAACAGTTTGCTGCAAAAGAATTGGCCCATGGTCCATCTCTTGGTCAATTAGCATGATTGAGATTGCAGTTTGAGTCTCTCCGTTAAAAATGGCACTTTGAATTGGAGAAGCACCGCGATATTGTGGTAGTTTTGATGGATGAACATTGATTGTACCTTTTTTAGCAATATCAATAACTTTCTGTGGAATTATTTTTCCATAATCTACTACAACCATCATCTCTGGATCAATCTGCTTGAGCTCATCAATAACTTCTGCATCAAACTTTTCAATAATTCTGATCGGCAGGTTTAGTTCTTTTGCCTTAATTTCAACAGCCGAAGGAACAGAAATTTGTTTCCTGCCAACTGGTTTTTCTGGATTAGTAACCACAAGCTTAACATCAAAATGCTCTCGAAGAGATTCGAGAGCTGTCATTGCAAATTTACCACCACCAAAAAAAATAACTTTCATATTAAATAATTGTTTCTTCTTTACCTGGAGCAATTTGTTGAATTTTTTCTGCCTTATCAATAAAAAGGATGCCATCTATGTGGTCAATCTCATGTTGGAATATTGTACTGATAAGCCCACCAGTTTTTATTTCAATTTCTAGTCCTGTACGGTCGAGCGCCGTGAC
>JAHISC010000091.1 GCA_018818445.1 Patescibacteria group bacterium
CCTTACTCCGCGCGCTTGCTACGATGAAGGTAAACGTTTTGCCGAGACTGCTTTTGCAACTTATGGCTATGTGCACAAACTTGATACTAAGATAGCACGTATTTTTCGTACCTATGGTCCACGCATGCCACTTTTTGATGGCCACCAAATTCCAGATTTTGTTATGAACGCTTTAAACGGTGAGCCGATAGTTATCAATGGCGTTGAGGATTTTCAGACTTCTATGGTCTATGTTACTGACGTTGTTGATGGGTTGATACGTTTAATGGCTGCTAAGCCTGGAATAGGGCCAATTAATCTAGGAAGCGATGAGGACTTGAAATTGGCTGACGTTGCGCGTAAGGTGATTGAAATGACTGGCTCAGCATCAACAGTAACTTTTGCGGATCAACTTGAATTTTTGACTGAACTTGGCTTGCCAGACGTTTCAAAGGCAAAGGATGTATTGGGCTGGATGCCTGTTGTCCGCCTGGAAGACGGTTTGCAAAAGACTATCGATTACATTCGAGCCAATAAAATTCTTCTGACTACTGATCAATAATTATGAAGATCGTCGCGATTATTCCGGCATACAATGAGGAGGAGCGAGTCGCGGCTGCGATTGCGGACGCGGCTCGTTTTGTTGATGATGTAGTTGTGGTTGATGATTGTTCCAAGGACAGAACAGGAGAAGCTGCTTTTGAAAGTGGAGCTTATTTGTTACAGCATGTCATTAACCGCGGCCAAGGTGCTGCTTTGCAAACAGGAACAGAGTTTGCACTCGAGTACCTCGGGGCTGATATTGTGATTCATTTTGATGCTGATGGTCAGATGTGCGGGGAAGATATAGAAGCAGTTACTGAGCCTATTATTAAAGGCGAAGCGTCAGTTGTACTGGGTTCACGTTTTCTTGGTGCGCGTTCCAATATGCCTCTAGGTAGATGGCTTACTCTACGCTGTGGACTATTATTTACTGCAATGGTCTCTGGTATTAAAGTGACAGACACGCATAATGGTTTTCGTGCTTTGTCGAGAAATGCGGCTCAAGACATTAAAATCACTATTGACCGTATGGCACACGCTTCGGAAATTTTAGACTTGATTAAGGCAAAAAAATTGGTTTATGTTGAACGACCGGTAAAAATTCGTTATTCTGAAGAGACGCTGGCTAAAGGTCAGTCATTCTTTGGTGCTTTTATTGTGATCAAAGATTTTTTTAAAGCTAAATTTTTTGACGAGCTATGATTTTTCAAATTTTCCTAATAGCTTTTGGACTTTTTGCTATCCTGAAGACCATTCGTCAATATAGGGCAAAAAAAGTAAGTCTTTATTGGTTGCTACTCTGGTGTTTATTGTGGCTATCGGTTGTAATAGTGGCTTTAATGCCGCAAACAACGGATGTATTAGCTGAATACGTTGGTGTAGAAAAAGGAGCCGACTTGTTAGTTTATGTGGCGATTGTTATTTTGTTTTATAGCATTTACCGTATTTTAATCAGATCAGAGAAGCAAAATAAAGAATTGACAGAGTTAGTTCGCAAAATTGCTAAATTAGAAGCTAAAAGGAAAGATTAATATGCATCCAAAAGTAGCGATAATTTATCTTTGTTACGGGAATCTTAAACACCTACCAGAGGTGGTTAAAGGTTTAGAGTTGCAAACATATCCCAAGGAGGCGATGACTGTTTATATGGTGCCTAACGGATCACCAGACGGAATTGCTGAGGCGATCCGCCGGGAAGTGCTACCACGCTCTGGCATGGATTTGCCTCGTATCGTTTTGATTGATGATGGAGTCAACCATGGTTTTGCTGGCGGAAACAACGTAGCTACTCGGCAAGCCTTGGATGAAGGTCATGATTACATATTTTTACACAATGGTGATTTAAAGTTAGAGCCTCAAGCTATCGAGGCCTTAGTAACAAGCGCTGAGTCAGATGAGAAAATTGGCTCTGTGCAATCTTTGGTTCTTTATTGGCACCAGCCAGATACTGTTAATGTTAGTGGCGGAATTTTTCATTTGGCTGGTTATGGTTTTGCTCGTGACAATCTAGTAAAACTCGATCAATTTAATCGGCACGACGGGGAAGAGATTGCTTATGCTTCTGGCGCAGCAGTTCTTTATCGCTCCTCGGCGCTCCGCAAAGTCGGGCTGCTGGAAGAAGGATTTTTCATGTACCACGAAGATTTAGAGTTAGGACTGCGGCTACGAATTGCTGGTTATAATAATATTCTTTCCACAGAGTCGCGTGCTTTGCACGATTATTCATTCTCTCGCAATCCCAAAAAGTTTGCTTGGATGGAGCTATATCGCTGGGTAGTCATTCTTTCTTATTATAAAATTGCTACCTTGGTCATACTCATGCCAGTTTTGCTCTCCATTGAATTGGGCACTTGGTTTATGGCGCTAACTGGTGGTTGGTTCAAAGCAAAAGTTTGGCAATGTTTAGAGTTCTTCAAACCAAGAACCTGGAAACTGATTATTGAAATGCGTCGCCGCGCCAAAAGATTACGAACAATCACAGATCGTCAGCAACTAAGTTTCGTGACAGGAAAGATCGAAGCGCAAGAAGCTAGAAGTTTTGTTGTTGATAATATTGCTAATCCTATAATTTCTTTTTGTCTGCGCATTATCCGTGGCATTGTAGTTTGGTAAATATGCGAATCGCTCACATTACTCCAGTTTATCCTCCTTACCGAGCAGGCATTGGCCATGTTGCTTTTGAGGAAGTTAAGTATTTAAAGCAAATGGGTGAAGAAGCGAAAGTATTTACGCCTCAATATCTAGGTCTGCAATATGATTCGGAAGTGGAAGCCCTCAAAGGTCTAACTTGGGGCAAAGCAGCAGTTTTGCCTCAATTACTATGGCGATTGCGGGACTTTGATGTGATTCATCTGCATTATCCGTTTTACGGCAGTGCCTTGTTTACAGCTCTAGCTGCTCTAGTTTGGCAAAAAAGGTTAATAATTACTTACCACATGAAGACCAAAGGGAGCGGGTTGCATGGATTTATTTTTCGTTGGCAACGGCGATTAGTTGAACCAATTATTCTTTTTCTTGCTGAAATAGTTTTAGTTAGTTCTGTTGATTATGCATCCTCGATTGGTCTACGACATAGGAATTTGATTGATATGCCTTTTGGCGTAGACGCAGAAGAATTTTGTCCAAAAAATAAATTGTTAGCAAGAAAGAAATTACAAATCGATACAGATAGTTTTATTTTTATTTTTGTTGGCGCCTTGGATGATGCTCACTACTTTAAGGGTGTTGATGTTTTGTTGGCAGCTGCAGCTAAAATTCGAACTCACGAATATTGGAAACTTTTATTAGTTGGAGGTGGTAATCGCGAAAAAATGTTGCGTTCAATCGCACGAGAATTAGATATTGAAGATAAAGTCATCTTTGCAGGGTTTGTCTCGCAAGAAGATCTACCAGATTATTACAGATCTGCTGACGC
>JAHISC010000092.1 GCA_018818445.1 Patescibacteria group bacterium
AAGGAATTGATCCGTGATACCCGCAAACTTATTCGAACTCTAGTGGACAGTAAAGATCCAAAATCTCTAGCTGATCTTGATTATATTAAGACAACAGTTAGAGACGAAGTTGGTAAATTCCTCTTTAAAAAGACAGAACGCCGACCAATGATCTTACCAGTGGTTTTGGAGGTTTAAACCAAAAATACAAAAGCAGGGGTTTCAAAAGCCCTTGTTTTTGTTATACTTAAGCCACTATGAAAGTACTCACTGGCATTCAACCAACCAATCTTTTACACATCGGTAACCTATTTGGCGCCTTGCTCCCAGCCGTTACCCTGCAAAGAGACAACAAACTCTTAATGATGGTCGCTGATTATCATGCAATTACTGTACGCCAGGATGCAATGGTTCTTCGGGATAATATACTGTTTATTACTGCGGCTTATTTGGCGGCAGGTATTGATCCAAAGAAAACTATTCTTTTCCAGCAGTCACGGGTTTCGGCACACACTGAGCTTGGATGGATCATGCAGACACAAGCGCGCATGGGCGAAACTGCCAGAATGACTCAATTTAAAGATAAATCTGGCGGACAAGAAGATTCAGCCTCGGTTGGACTTTTCACTTATCCAATTTTGCAGGCTGCTGATATTCTTTTGTATCAAACAGAAGGTGTGCCAGTAGGTGAAGACCAAAAACAACATATCGAATTTACGCGCGACTTAGCTGAAAGATTTAATAAACATTTTGGCGAAGTTTTTACTATTCCTCAACCATTGATTAGAAAATATGGAGCGCGAATTAAAGCTCTAAATGAACCTGAGAAAAAAATGAGCAAGAGTGCTCCTAGTGCTAAAAATTATATTTCAATAATGGATGATGCCGAAATGATTGGCAAAAAAATCCGTTCAGCCGTGACCGATTCTATGCCAGACATTTCACTTGATGAAAAAAGGCTTGGTGTCTACAACTTATTAACTATCTACCATCTAATTACCGAGGAACCAATGGACGAAATTGCGGCGCGCTATGCAACAAAGGGCTCTAAGTTCTTAAAAGACGACTTGGCTGAGGCTCTGACCCTGTACTTAACTCCACTCCAGGCTGAAATAAAAGGTTGGTTAAAAAATAAGGATGAGCTGCAAAAAATAATCAAGATTGGTTCTGAAGCGGCCGAGGAGTTGGCTCAAAAAACCTTAGTAGAAGTTAAGAAAAAAATCGGATTGCTATAGGAGATAAAAGAACATTAATAAGCACTGCCCACTTGACACGGGCGGTGTTTTTATGTATATTTCCGGCGTCACTTGCGCCCAAGTGATTCGCCCAAAACCTTCAAGACACGGAAAAGAGAATGAAGAACCTGTTCCCCCTCGAAGACCTTAGTCGCCTCGCCCTTACCGACGCCAAGACCTTTGTCGTCGAGACGATCGAAGCGACCATCGACTTGGCCAAGAAGCCAAGCGTAAAGGAGATGTACCGCGAGGTGCTGGTCCATGTCCGAGGATGCGATTCCAAGCTCAATTTGGAAAGGATCGCGCGATTGGCAAACCGCATCTACCGCGGCGAGTTCCAGGACACCTCCGGGTTCCTGGCTGCCAGTCGGCTCACCATCTGGCAGCTGAAGCCCGCGTACCCGAAGCTCAGGATCTATGAGCCCGAAGAGGAACTGCCGGGAACGCGTAAGCCTGGTCAACGCCAGACCTTGCGTACCTCAGCAGTCGAGAACGCCATGGTCACTCACTCGAATGTGCGTGACCCTGGCAGCATCATGCAGTAGTCCAGTTCTTCGCCCTCGCTTTCGACCCCCGCGCCAGCTCCTCCTCAAGCTGGCCGGGGGTTTTCTCATTGACAAAAGTTCATTTTTTTGCTATAGTTTAGCAGTTCAGGAAATGAGATGATCGCTCTCATATTATCTTTCGAGGTGATATTAGAGAGGAAAGTCCGAACACCTGGTGTGCAGCAATGCATGTCAACCAATGACGTCGCTAACAGCGACCAGGATATAGTCCAATTGAAAACTGGAACGAGAGCTCGCTTCCGGTTTCCAAGGATAAACCTAGGGAAAGTGCCACAGAGACAATAATAATCCGGCCTAGCCGGACCAAAGGTGAAAAGTGATACGATGTCGCAAGGCTACGTATCTCGTCCTACGGTGACGTAGAGACGTGGTAAACCCATCATGGTGCAAGAGCAAATTTGGTAGCTCGCTCGATCCTACCAGCAATGGTAGGGCTAGATAGATGATCATCATCCCACATAGCTTTAGCGACGTGGGAGACAAAATTCGGCTTACTGTTTCCTGAACAACAAAGAATTCCACTAAATGTGGAATTTTTTGTTACCCTGTGTATAATGAAAAAATCATGAAACGCATTGATTTATTCTTTACGGCAGTATTTGTCCCTTTGGACTTCTTAATGCTGATATTTGCTGCAATATCAGCCTATTTTTTACGTTTTTCTTCTTCTGCTGAATCAATCAGACCAGTAACTTTCGACCTACCTTTAGGTGAATATTTGGGTTATGTCGTCCCTATCACGATTATCTGGCTTGCTATCTATGCCCTGGCTGGACTTTACAATATTCGACCACACCGTTTAGCTGGAGAGGTTACTCGCGTCTTCCTAGCCTCCTCAACTGGCATAGCTGCCATCCTCGCCATTGCCTTTTTCTCCCGAGAATTATTTGACTCACGATTTATCCTGTTAGCTGTATGGGCGCTAGCAATTTTGTTTGTTGGCACTGAGCGAATTATCATGCGCCTTATAGAAAGAGCTCTACGTAAATATGACATCGGGATGAAGCATGTAGTAATCATTGGCAAAACTCATTCTGGCAATAAACTACATCAATATTTTGATAAGTATCCAAGGCTTGGCTATGCCATCATTGATCAGGTTGGTTCATTTAATGAAGAGACGAAACAAAAAATATTAGAACTCAAAAAATATCATAACGTGGATGTTTTAATGCTAGCTAACCCTGGCGTTACCCTCGAAGAAGTACAAGCTATAAAAACTTTTTCTGACATTGAAAGCATGACCTTTATCTACTCGGCTGATATGTTTCCAGGTAGCGCTGTCCGTCCAATCTTACATACTTTTGCAGGGCAACCGGTTATTGAGGTGCCAAAAACTCCGCTTGATGGTTGGGGTGCAATTTATAAAAGGCTATTCGATATTGTGGGTGCTTTTTGTTTAATCTTGCTGACTCTTCCGATACAGATCATAACTGTAATCGCGCTGGCTCTAGAGCACCAACATCATATTCTTTTTAGACACGAACGTGTTGGTCAAGGTGGAAAATCGTTCAAATACTTTAAATTCCGCTCCATGATTAAAGACGCGCATAAATTTCGCTTTGATCCTGAGTTCTTAAGGCAACACGGTAATGATCGAGATGGTACGCCGCTTTTTAAACTGGAAAATGATCCCAGAATTACCCGGGTAGGTAAATTTATTCGTCGCTACAGTATTGATGAAATCCCAGAATTTTATCTAGTCTTATTTGGCCGCATGAGTTTAGTTGGTCCAAGACCGCATTTACCAGAAGAAGTTAAAAACTATGCATCACATCAAAAACGAGTCTTAAACATTAAGCCTGGTATTACTGGCATGGCACAAACCAGCGGACGAGCTGACCTGTCTTTTGATGAAGAAGTTAGACTTGATATTTATTATATTGAAAACTGGAGCCCTTGGCTCGATTTAATAATTCTAATTAAAACTCCGATCGCCGTTCTCTTCGGCGCCGGAGCTTATTAAGTTCAAAGAATTGGAAGGCGTCTTTGCTAGAAATTAGACAAATAATTTCTCGGGATGGAAATTTATTTACTTCCATCCCTTTCCCCCAAAACCTATAACCTGAAAGCTTACTCCGTTGCTCCGTAACTCCACTGCTTCTCCTACATTGACAACCGCTCTCTCAAACGGTAACCTGGCAACACTATGAAAGTCGCGCTTGTTCATGATCATTTAACCCAGGCTGGAGGCGCTGAGCGGGTTTTGGAGGCCTTACAAGCCATTTGGCCGCAAGCTCCAACCTTTACATTACTCTATGACAAAAAGGCCTTAGGTAATACCTTTGGCCACCGTGAAATTAGACCTTCTTTTTTACAATCCATTCCAATCCTGCACAAAAAAACTCGCTGGTTACTGCCACTGATGCCTACAGCCACGGAAAGCCATAATCTTTCTGGCTTTGATGTGATTATCTCCAGCTCCAGTGCTTTTTCCAAAGGTATAATCCCACCTAGTGACGCCATACATATCTGCTACTGCCACACACCAACTAGATATCTCTGGTCTGATACTCATGACTATGTTCGTGAATTAAATTTACCATGGCCATTAAAAAAATTATTACCTCTCTTGCTCTCACAAATGCGTATTTGGGACTACCAGTCAGCTAACCGCGTTGATTTTTTTATTGCCAACTCAGATACAGTACGTCGTAGAATCAAAAAATATTATCAAAAAGAAAGTGATGTCATTCACCCACCCGTTGATATTGATCAATTCTCAATTTCAGATGCGCCAAAAAATTACTATCTAATTGGCGGTCGTCTGGTTTCTTATAAACGTTATGATTTGGTAATTGATGCATTTAATAAAACCGGGCAACCTCTAAAAATCTTCGGAACTGGCCCTGCTGAAAAAGAAATGCGTCGTAGAGCCATGAGTAATATTGAATTCCTAGGCCTAGTCTCTGACGAAGAACGTGCTCGACTTTTTCAAGACGCAATTGCTTTCTTGCATCCACACGAAGAAGACTTTGGCATTACAGCTATTGAATCTATGGCAGCAGGTCGACCGGTGATTGCCTATCGTAAAGGCGGAGCCCTGGAAACTGTAATTGATGGAAAAACTGGCGTATTTTTTGACGAACAAAGTCCAGAAGAACTGGCCGATACAGTCATGCGCTTTGACCATACCGCTTTTAATCCAAAAGAAATAAGGCAACATGCTGAGCAATTTGCCTTACCGATTTTTCACAAAAAAATTAATGACTATGTGACTGAAAAATGGGAGCAACACAAACGAAAAACATTAGGACTTCTGTGAAAATCGCCATTGACATCAGACATCTTAGCCAAAAAAATCAGTCTGGCGTAGGCCACTACACCCTCCGCCTCATTAATGAACTCGCTAAACTCTCACCGAATGACGAGTTCATTTTATTTGCGGCCGGTTCTAAAAAAACTTTGCAAAAAATTCCTACGTGGCAGAGAAATAATATTACTCTGGTAAAAACAAAAATTTATAATCGATTATTGAATCTTCTACTCCTGCTGCGACTTAGAACATTGGAATCTTTTCTTCCTACACAACCTGATATCTGGTTTTTCCCTAACGTAAATATTGTCTACACTCGTCTTACATATGCCATTACTGTGCATGACATTAGTTTTGTTTTTCTACCAGACGTTTTTACATTCAAACAAATACTATGGCACAAAGTAGCACAGGTAAAAAAACTGGTTCAAAATTCCTATATTGTCTTGGCAGTTTCCAAAAGTACTCAACAAGATCTGGAAGAACATTGGCAGATTGATACGACAAAAATCTTTGTGACACCTTTGGGAGTTACAGCTGATTTTCAAGCCAAACAACAACCGCATGACCAAACTTTTTTACGTGTTTATCAAATTAACTTCCCTTACTTTCTAACACTTTCAACTTTGGAGCCAAGAAAAAATCTTGAATCTGTTGTAGAAGCCTACACCCTCTGGAGAGCACGAACAAATAAGAAAACTCATCTGGTTGTAGCTGGCGCTGAGGGGTGGAAAACAAAAAATTTGTATAAACTTGCTAGTGTTTCTCCGTTTGCCAATGACATTCATTTTATTGGCTATGTTGAGGATAAACATCGACCGACTCTCTTTAGACAAGCCGAGGCTTTCTTGTTCCCATCGTATTGGGAGGGGTTTGGTCTGCCGGCTTTGGAAGCTATAGCTTGCGGCACACCCACGATTGCCAGTTTCATGAGTTCAATGCCAGAAGTTGTTGGCCAAGCCGGCTTACTCGTTGATCCGTTCGTACCGTCTGATATCGCTGACGCTTTGCAGATTTTGGATAGCGAGACCACAAGAGCAAATTTCAAACATCTCTGTACTGAACAAGCGCGACTATTTACTTGGAATCAAACTGCAGAACGAACTTTGAGCGCCCTGAAAACGATCAAAATCTAAAATCAAGATCTCCGCCAAACAGGGAGACAAAAAAACTAATAACTTATCCCCTTTTTTAGTAAAAGTTGGGGCCGAATTATGATAAAATAGGTGCATGAGAATCGGTATTGATGCACGATTTTTCGGTCCCAAAACCGGTGGGGGCGGCATAGGTCGTTATGTCGCGGAATTAGTGACGCACTTACAAGAAATTGATCACCAAAATGAGTACGTCATTTTTTTGCGTAAAGAAAATTTCCACGAATGCGTTATTACTAATCGCCGTTTTTTCAAACAGCTGATGGACGTCCCTTGGTACACTATTCGTGAGCAGCTTTTGCTACCTAATTTTGTCCGACGAGCACGTGTTGACTTCATGCATTACCCTCACTGGAATGTCCCAATTTTTTCAACTACGCCGTTCCTTGTAACCATTCATGACCTCATTCTAATCGAGGACAGAAAATCAGCTCACGCAACAACCAAAGGAGCGTTGGTACATGGATTTAAATATGCCGGTTTCAGAACTGTTATCGAATCTGCTATTCATCGCAGCCGACACATTATCTCCATATCCAACTATTCCAAACAAAGTGTGTTAAATCACTTTGGCATCAAGGAGAAAAAAATTTCAGTTATTCCAAACGGCATTATTCCAGCAAAAACCGCAAAAAATGTCAGTTTTTCTAAGCTTGGTGTCTTTGAACCGTATTTTCTCTACGTTGGCAGCGCATACCCGCATAAAAATCTTCACACAATGTTGGATGCTTTTGCAAAGTTTACCCAAAATGACCAGTACACCCAACTAGTTATTGCTGGACGCAGAGATGTTTTTTCTCAAGAGCTTGAACGCTATGCTAAAGCACAAAACATTTCTAGCGAACAACTACGATTTATTGACTTTCCTACCGATGAAGAAGTTGCTGCTCTTTATAAAAGTGCTCGACTATTCATTTTCCCTTCACGTCTAGAAGGTTTTGGTCTACCACCACTCGAAGCTATGAGCCATGGCACACCAGTCGCTGCTGCTCAGGCGAGTTCACTGCCAGAAGTGCTTGGCAAAGCCGCTTGGTACTTTGACCCAGATGATTCATCGGCACTGGCGCGTCTGATGCAACAAGCAACTGACAATCCTGAAATGATGGCTACTAAAGTAACCGAGGGACTACACCAATCTTCTACATTCACTTGGTTGCAAACAGCAGAAAAAACTCTTGATCTTTACAATAGCTTCCATCTTTTACATAAATGATCATGTCACTCCGATCCCAACAACCAAACAATCAAAACAAGGACAAACAAATGTCCCAGCTTTTTGATGAGGCTTTGCCAAAGAAACTCAAATACGAAGGCATTGTTGAGGATAAGACAACAGGACCTCGAATCCATCAAAACGCTAGCACACCGCTTTCTCCTTACATCATCCAATTACAACGCGAGGATACAAAATTACCTGAAAAATCAAAAATTGAAAGCTTGGCATCCCAACTTTTGGAAGAAGCTAGAGATTTTGAAGATGAATTTGATTATGACGAAGGCTTGGAAGTTAATTTTGACGATCTAGTCTCACAGCTTCGTGAGCCTGAGCACTTGGCAACTCCGAATCAGTTTCCAAAAAATTCTGTAAAATTTACATATTCTGAAAAAAAGGAATTTTCTACTGTTGTAGGAAATAAACAAATGCGAACTTCTGTTGACCTTAACGATTTGATCGATGAAACCGATGAACCAACTTTTACAGAACAACTTTCAGAAATAAATTCTCAACCAAAAATTCGTAGTTTTAGATTAAGAGCTTTAGTGCCAAATCTCAAAGCTCATCAAAGAGCATTTGTCATGTTTACTTTGCTTTCGTTTGTATTGGTTTTGCCGCTCCATGCCATGCAAAGCGTTTCTCAAATCAAAGGCCAAGGCTCAGAAATAACAGATGTTGGAAAAAATGCGATAGATACTTTTTTTAGCGGCGCCAGTGCTTTAGGAGACGAACGATTTGATGTGGCTCAAACAGAATTTGCCAGAGCTAGTGAAAGTTTTAGTCAGGCAGAAGATTCTCTACGCTCACTTAATAACTCAATTGCTGGACTATCGAGTATTTTGCCGCAAACGGACAGAACATATGACTCAGCTCGCGGGCTTTTGACTGCTGGACAAGAACTATCATTTGCAGCTGAACAATTATCACAAGCAGCGGAGGAAATTGAATCAAAATCATCACTCAACGTAGTAACAAAGCTATCAATTCTTGAAACTTATATTGATCAAGCCTTACCGCACGTTACAGCAGCAGCTCGGGCGCTGGAAGATGTTGACCCTAATGTTGTTCCAGAAGAATACAAAGCAACTGTGGTTGCCATGAAAGATAAAGTTCCTCAGATTGCCTATTCGATGGAAGAATTTACAACCATGTCCCAAACTTTAGCCATGATCTTGGGAGAAAACCGCACCATGCGTTACTTGGTAACTTTTCAAAACAATACTGAGCTGAGACCAACTGGCGGATTTGTTGGTAGTTTTGCTGAGATGGATCTTTTAAATGGTGAGATTGATTCTATTTATGTACCAGAGGGCGGAACCTATGATCTGCAAGGTCAGCTTTCCGAATTTGTAGCTTCCCCTCACCCACTATCTCTTGTAAACCCTCGCTGGGAATTCCATGATGCTAACTATTTCCCTGATTTTCCAACTTCGGCTAAAAAGATGATCTGGTTTTATGAAAATGCAGGCGGCCCAACAGTAGATGGAATGATTACAATCAATGCTACTTTTATGCCAGAGCTTTTGGCAATTCTGGGTCCGATTGAAATGCCTGAATATGATCGCACAATCGATAGCGAAAACTTTTTATTTGAAACGCAGAAGATCGTTGAGATGGAGTATCAAACTTATAGCGTTAATGACGAGGAACGGACAGTTGAGGCTCCAAAACAATTCATTGGCGACTTAGCTCCAAAAATTTTGGAACGATTAGAAGAAGCTGATTCTGAAACAATGCTGGCAGTCTTGGATCTTTTAGGTAGCGGATTGTCGCAAAAAGATGTAATACTTTACTTTGATAACAATGCCTTACAGTCAACTATCGAGGAATTGGGTTGGTCAGGATCGATTAAACAAACTTCTGGCGATTACTTGCTAGTAACACATACCAACCTTGGCGGCGGAAAAACAGACACAGTAATAGACCAAGATATTTACGTTGATACTACAGTTGATGATGATGGATCAATTATTAATACTGTAACTATTACAAAAGAACACCACGGACTAAAATCTTCACTTTTCGAAGGTGAAAATAATGTTGATTATATTCGTTTGTACGTACCACGCGGTAGTGAATTACTGTCAGCTCGTGGTTTCGAGATTCCAGCCAATGATCTCTTTGAGACTTCCGATCTAGTGCTAGACTACGATGAAGATTTAGCGCTACTCATGACCGATATACGTAAAGATCCGGAATCAAAAACAGATATTTGGGTAGAAAATGGTAAAACTGTATTTGGTAACTGGATGCAGACCGCTCCGGCAGAAATTGAGACTGTTACTTTCTCGTATCGTCTACCGTTTAAGCTTTCCGAAAAGAAAGCAGAACAAACTTTGTTTGAAGTAGCTAAAGAAAGACTTGGTTTTAAAGATATTGAATCTCATTCCTTACTTATTCAAAAGCAACCTGGAGTTAATACTAGAGAAACTCATATCACGCTTACTCTGCCTGAAAATAAAACTATTGTCTGGAGTTCGCATGATGCCGCAGAAACCATTATTAGCAATAATCATGACGAGCTAGTACAGTTCGTAATTGAAACAAACTAAATATGCTCAAAAAGAAAAAAGTTGCTAAGAAAAAAACATTACCGCTTGAGGAGAATAATGTTGTTATGATTGAAGACGATCTTGATGATGAAAAACATGAAACTGAAGAACTAATTGAAGAAGAAAATGCTGAAGCTGTAGAGGAAATTGAATTGGAAGAAGAGATACCAGAAAAACCAAAGAAAAAACCAACTAAAAAAGAAGAAGGTGAAAATATTGAAGAGGGCTTGGAGGCAATTTACGGCAAAGGAAAAATGGATTTTTCTAAAGTTGAAAGAAAACGGACACGCCTCACTAGTATTCTTCTTACAGTTGTAATCACCTTGGCAATTGTAGCTTTGACCGCTTGGGTAGGTTTCTTTATTTATCAAAAATATTTTTCTGAAACCTCTGACAAACAATTTGAAGTTACAATTAATATCAACGATGAATTAGTCAGTGGAGAGATGGCCACGATTGAAATTGCCTACAAAAATTTAGCCAATGTACCCATCGCTGACCTGCAGATCGATGCAAATTTACCAACTGCTTTTCATATAGATAAAGCGGAACCTGGTCCATCTGATGTTGACGAAATGATTTGGGAAATTGGCTCTTTAGGTACTGGCTCTGACCAAAAAATTATCATTGAAGGTATTTGGATTGCTGAAGTTCCTTCTTCGACCCCAATTCAGGTCTTTGCAAACTATCGACCATCGAATTTTAATGCTGACTTCCAGGAAATTAAGACGGTTTATGTCAACACAATCTCTAGCTCTTTAGAAACAACTTTTGAAGGAGCAGAGGAAGCGCAGCCTGGTCAAAAAGTGACCTACGAATTCACTGTCGAAAATACAGGAGACCAAACAATGAAAAATATTGAAACAGAACTCTCACTGCCAGCCGGATTTTTCTTGGAGTCAAGCACGCCAGCAATTACAGCAGGTCAGTCAGCAAACTGGAAATTTGAAGAAATTCAGCCTGACGGAAAAGAGACTGTAAAAATTGAAGGTTCGTTTGCAGCAGATACTGAAGGTTTTCAATATTTTGTTGTTGAAACAAAAATTCAG
>JAHISC010000009.1 GCA_018818445.1 Patescibacteria group bacterium
TTGATTTGATTCGAGAGTGGTTATCAATGATTCCTGGGGTCAATAAATTTTTCTTAGAGCAAGAATCAAAAATTAAAACTGACCGTATTATTAGTTTTGTAGAAGACAGAGCTAAAATGTCAGAGAACACAATGTAGTTATGAACGGAGGAGCTAACACTGAACTTATTTTGTACGCATACGCAGCTTTGGCAGTTGGAATTACTTTTTTAATTGCAGTTATTACACTTTATATTGCTAGATTTTTTGTCAGGAAAAATTCTTTTCTTCGAGGTGGTGCTAATGCGCAGATAACCTTAATGATTACAGTACCAAAGTTTGTTTCGGAGGAAGACGTTAAAGGTGGTAACACAACTCAGCAAATTCAAGAAGACATTTCTATTACAGAAACATTTTTTAGTGCAATTGGTGGTCTAAAAGCACAACATGGATTCAAAGCATGGTTTTACGGTAGAACTGATGAGCTAGCATTAGAAATTGTTACACAAGAGGGCCTAACGACTTTTTATATCACTGTTCCGGTGTACATACGCGAATTCATGGAGCAGCAACTCAATGCTCAGTTTCCGGATGCTGCCATTGAAGAAGTAGAAGATTTTAATATTTTTTCACCAACCGGCACTATTGTTGGCGGATATTTGAAATTCAAGCGAGAAAACGCTTTGCCGATCAAGACATACACCGAACTGGAGTCCGACCCTTTAAATGCTATTACTAATGCCATGTCTAAAGTCCCAGCTAACGAGGGTGTGGCTATTCAGTATGTTGTTCGTTCAGCTCGAGCTTCCTGGCGATCGTTAGGAAAAAAGGTAGTTAAATACATGCAAAAAGGCATGACTTTTGAAGAGGCAAAGAAAGCTGGAGGAATGAGTTGGAAGCAGTCTTTGCAGGCAAAAGAAAAAACTGACAAAGAAAAGGAGAGTCAGCGTGAAAGAAAAATATCTCCAGCAGAAGAGAAAATGATTGATGGTATTCAGAACAAAGCGAGTAAAGCCGGGCTTGATGTTAATATTCGCATCATTGCATCCAGCGAGTTAGCTTCTTCGGCTCAGGCTAATTTGAATAATGTTCTTCAGGCTTACAATCAATTTAATATCTACGAATATGGTAATGCTTTCAAAACCGTTGTTCCGTCAAATAAAAAAAAGTTGTTGCATAATTTTATTTTTAGACGTTTCGACGAAGCTCAAGGTATTGTGATGAATACCGAGGAATTGGCTAGTTTGTGGCATTTGCCATTGGCATCAACTGAGACTCCTAACATACGTTGGATGCTGTCGCGTAGTGCGCCGGTGCCACCCGAGGTTCCTCAAGCCGGTGATTTACATCTTGGATACAATCAATATAGAGGTATTAAAACTCAAGTTTACGCTAACGATTCTGACCGTCGTCGACATTTTTACATCGTCGGTAAAACTGGAACAGGTAAATCTTACTTTTTACGCTATCAGGTCTTGCAAGATATAAAAGCTGGCAAGGGTGTAGCGGTTGTTGATCCGCACGGTGATTTGGTTGATGACATCATGGGTTCAATTCCAAAAGATCGCATTGATGATGTCGTTTATTTTAATCCGTCTGATGTTGAACGACCGATGGGACTTAACATGCTAGAAGCTCCGGATGAAAACATGCGCGATTTTGCCGTACAAGAGATGATTTCAATTTTCTACATGCTTTTCCCGCCAGAGATGATTGGACCAATGTTCGAGCATAGCATGCGCAACTTTATGTTGACATTGATGGCGGACTTAGAAAATCCTGGGACTCTGGCCGAGATTCCACGCATGATTTCTGATAATGAATTTCAGAAAAAATGGATTGCTAAAGTGACTGATCCCGTGGTGCGTTCATTTTGGGAAGATGAGATGGCAAATACCAGTGATTACCATAAATCAGAAACCATGGGTTATCTTAGCTCCAAAGTTGGTCGATTCGTGGAAAATGCCATGATGCGCAATATTATAGGGCAAAGTAGATCTGCTTTTAATTTTCGTGAAATAATGGATAACGGCAAGATTTTGTTGGTAAATTTGTCTAAAGGTCAGACTGGTGAAGTCAATGCGAACTTGCTTGGTTTAATTCTAGTTTCAAAGTTACAAATGGCGGCTTTTACGCGTGCCAATATTCCAGAAGAAGAGCGTCGTGACTTTTTCCTTTATATTGACGAGTTCCAGAATTTTATTACACCATCGATTGCTACGATTCTCTCGGAAGCTAGGAAATACAAACTTAACCTAATCTTAGCGCACCAATACATGGGTCAGCTAGTTAAAGATGGTAAAACAGAAATTCGCGACGCAGTACTTGGTAACGTAGGTAATATGTTCGTTTCACGCGTTGGTCCGGAGGATACAGAGGTATTGGGCAAGGTTTTCGAGCCAACATTCTCACCTTATGACCTCATGAATACGGATAAATACACCTGGAATACTAAACTGATTGTGGACAACTCACAAGCTAAACCGTTTACTTTAAAAACTGAAGCGCCAGAAAAACCCAATCCTAAGTTATTTGAGGCTTTGAAAGAAATTTCACGTTTAACTTACGGCAGGCCGCGAGATTTGGTAGAGCGTGAGATTGCCATTCGTGCCGGTATCGGCGCCTCCAGGCCAGCTGTACTACCACCGCCACCTGCTGCTAGATAGTCACTTTTTAAAACTACACACTTATGATCCGGCCGGACCATAAGTGTGTAGTTTTGTTGTTATAACCTACTCACTTCACGCTAGCGATTAATCCTGCTAAGATGGCTGCACTATGAGTCAAGCTATTTATCGAAAATATCGTCCACAAACCTTTGCTGATGTGATTAACCAGTATCACATAACTACTATTTTAAAGAACCAAATCATTTCAGATACCGTCGCTCATGCCTATGTTTTTGCCGGACCACGCGGAATTGGGAAAACAACCATTGCTAGATTGCTAGCAAAGGCAGTTAATTGTGAAAACAGACAACCTGATGAAGGTGAACCTTGTGGCACTTGCCAGCATTGTGAAGAAATGAATCAGAGTAGGGCATTGGACGTGATTGAAATCGATGCAGCATCGCATACAGGCGTTGAAAATGTTCGTGAAAATATTATTGAAGCGGTTCGTTTTTCACCAAGCAA
>JAHISC010000010.1 GCA_018818445.1 Patescibacteria group bacterium
ATGAAAGTTCAGATCACAGGTTACCCTAAAGTATATGAGCGCTTTGGTAAATTTTCGTTAAATGTTGAAACTGTTGAACTGGTTGGTGAAGGAGCTTTAGCTAGAAGTTACATTCTGCTCAAGAAAAAATTAGCTGATGAAGGCTTATTTGATGAGTCAAGAAAACGACTAATCCCTCGTTTTCCAGAAAGAATTGGTTTAATAACCTCGGCTGAAGCTGCAGCTTACGGGGATTTTTTGCGGATTTTAAACAACCGTTGGTCAGGCGTAGAGGTTATTCACATCCCGGTTCATGTTCAGGGGCAACATGCTGTGCCAGAGATTCTGGCTGCTTTTGAGCAATTTGAACAACTACCAGTAGTTGAACGGCCTGAAGTAATTGTTTTGACGCGAGGTGGAGGTAGTTTGGAAGACTTGCATGCTTTTAATGATGAATCTGTAGCCAGAGCAGTTTTTCAGTCATCGATGCCAGTAATCTGCGGAGTGGGGCATGAGCGCGATGAGTCCCTGTGTGATTTTGTGGCCGATATTCGTGCTTCGACTCCTTCGAACGCTGCTGAAAGGATAGTTCCAAGCCGCCATGAGATTGGTAGAGAAATAGAGATTAGTATAGATCGGATGGGAGACACAATGGGAATAATAGTAGAGCGTCGAGAACAGCGAATTAACCATGCTACTTCAGTTCTTCAACGCTATATTGAGCAAAAGATGCATGATTTAAAAATGACCGTGGAACGTTTTACGTATGCTTTTGATCGATTTCGTTTAGCTTTAGTAGAGACCAGGAAGCACATTGAGCGAAGTATTGGTATGATTGAACAAATATTTTCTTTCATCTTGAGCAAACTGAGAGGCGAAACAGATTCACTTGTACGTTTATTCGCTAGTTTTGATATGCAGAAAGTTTTACAACGCGGGTTTTCGATTGTTAGAAAGAATAATAAAATTGTTCGAGCTGCTTTAGAACTTGCTCCAGGCGACACAATCCAGGTACAATTGGGAGCAGGAGAATTTGAAGCTGATATAAAATAATTATGACGACAAAAAAACAACCAACATTTTCCGAGGCATTTAATGAGCTGGAAAAATTAACCGCCTGGTTTGAGACCGAAGAAGTTGATTTAGATGAAGGATTAGAAAAATTTGAACGCGGTTTAGAGCTGGCGCAAATTTGCAAGAAGAAATTGGCTGAAGTGGAAAACAAGGTAACAACTCTTAAGAAAAAATTTGCTGAACTGGATGGATAGTTTAATCAGTCGTGTCGATCTTGTGAGGGCACATCGCTACACTATATAACTCAACTACTTCATTACTACATAACTCAAAACTATGACTCTCATTCTTCGTTGGGTGATCAATGCTATTGCACTGCTCATCGCTACTCAATTAATCACAGGCTTTAGTGTAGAAGGTTTTTATTATGCTTTGATTGCAGCGTTGGTCTTAGGACTGGTCAATGCAGTAATTAGGCCGTTGATTTTAATTCTAACACTACCAATTAACATTTTAACCTTAGGATTTTTCACGATCGTCATCAATGCTTTACTTATTTGGTTTGTAAGTACATTCTTGGAAGGTTTTACGGTCACAGGTTTTGTACCGGCTTTGTTAGCTGCAGTTTTCCTTTGGGCAGTGAGCATCTTGACCAACTGGTTTGTTAAAAAGGCGAAGAAATAATTATGCCACAAATCAAATTTTCTAAATCAAAGCCGATCATTATTTCTGTCGGCGGGTCTTTAGTGGTGCCCAATGGCGGGCCTGATGATAAATTTTTAAAAAAATTCGATGAACTTATTTCATCTGAGGTTAAGAAGGGAAGAAAATTTGTTTTAGTTGTTGGAGGTGGCAAAACTGCACGCCACTACATTGATGCCGCTAAAAAAGTTCACCAAGTAAGTCCAGATGATCTTGATTGGCTAGGAATTCACGCTACTCGTTTGAACGGCCATCTTTTGCGTACTATCTTCCGAAAATTTGCTCATCCGGTGGTTATTAAAAATCCAATGCGCATGCCAAAGAAATGGCAAGGCAAAATATTGGTGGCTGCCGGCTGGAAACCGGGTTGGTCAACTGATTATGTGGCGGCCAGAATTGCTAAGCAACTTAGGGCAGAGTCTATTATCAATGCTTCCAATATCGATCATGTTTATACAGCCGATCCTGGAAAAGACAAAAATGCGGAGCCAATCGAAGAGATTAGCTGGAAAGAATATCGCAGAATGGTTGGTGACAAGTGGGATCCGGGACTTTCTGCACCATTTGATCCAGTTGCTTCCAGATTCTGTCATAAAAATAAAATGTCTGTTGCTGTTGTTAGCGGGGAAGTCAAAAATTTAGCCAAGGTTTTAAGAGAAGGAGAATTTAAAGGAACTATTATTTTGTAACATGACAAAGAAACAAAAGAGCATACTTTCAATTGGTGCTACTGTTATAATTGTGGCGATAGTGGTTTTTCTGGTACTCAATATTATTTATTTTGGCGCTAAAGAGGCAAATTTGGCACGAACTTTTGTCGATCGCTTAGCAGATGCTGAATACGACGAAGCCTATTCTTTAACTTCAGCCGCTTTTAAGGAAAATACATCGCTTCAAGCTTTGCAGGAATTTGTAGAATATTATGCAGTTGTTGATAACTCTGAGAGAGTAAAATTTAATTATCGAAATTCAGAAAATGGGATATATACTTTAAGTGGTTGGCTTTATAGTAGTGAAGACAGAAAACCAATGACAATCGAAATGCTTGAAGAAGCTGGAGAATGGAAAATCTCTTTTTTCAGTGTTGATCCAATTGATTTACCATCCAAGCCAGCCTTTAACGAGTAAAATTATTTTCTAATCAATATTAACCCACGGTTGACAAAACCTTGGGTTTTAGTTACATTAAGCAGTCACAAGCCTAGAGGAGGGCAGATGCGAGGTGTAGTGATTAGTCGTACTCTGTCCAACAGTGGGCTTGCAACGACTGTTTTCTTGGAGGAGCGAGGGAAGTTTCGCCAAGCTAGGCTGCTTGATCGATTTGGCGCTCCTATTCAACTAAGCGAGTTTAGGCGCCAGGATCAGACGGAAATGCTCGCTTGGAAGAGTCGATGTCAGTTCGATGTTTGTCCGCTTAGGCAGTCGACAACACGGTTGCATGCTCCGGAAGACGTGATCGTCGATCCGCTGAACATCCGTGTGCGACTCGAGCCCTTGTCAGGAGTCGAGTTTCGTCTCTTGGTTGAGCGGTTCGCGGTTGATGAGTTCGAGGTGGATCTTCCTACGTTGCATAGGACGCAAGAGCGGTTCTTGCACGTAGCTGCGAATAACCTCACTTGTTCCATGGGGTTCGTACGGTGTGTTCAGGTCATTATCGAGCCAGATGAACATGTCTTGCTTGTAACGAACAACCGACCACCTGTTAAGGCTCATATTACCTGCGAGACCATAATCAGATCCATTAAAGATGGAATACTCGATGTTGGTTTCGTCTTCAAGAATGCTCTTGTTCGCTTCGAGCTTGGGAATACTCAGCGTTACGCCGCGAACCGAATAATGCGTCGGTATGTCGAATGCGCTGGCCTCATCCTCTAGATTGGCCCTGGTACAACGGTACCGGGGCTTCTTTGCGTCTTGTGGAAGGTTTAGTTGGATTTTTTTGCAAAGGCTGTAAGATGGTGACGGACTAATTATATTGTATGCAATTTCTACACCCTGAAGATGAAAATAAGGAGCTAACTTACAACGACCTTTTTTTGATGCCGAGGCGATCAAATGTGGAATCTCGTTGGCGTGTTGATTTGCGCCCAGTTTCCAATATTGGTACTACGATTCCAATCGTGGTCGCTAATATGATGGCTGTGGCTGGAAGGCGTATGGCTGAAACAGTAGCGCGGCGTGGTGGATTAGTTGTATTGCCACAGGATCTGACCATGGAGCGGGTTGAGCAAATTATAACTTTTGTAAAAAATGCTCATCATGTTTTTGAGACACCGGTTGTACTTCATGAGGACGAATCAGTGCAAACAGCGCTCAATTTAATTTATAAACGGTCGCATGGAGCTATTGTAGTCGTTGATGGCCAAAATAAACCGAGTGGTATCTTTACTGAAAAAGATGCTCATATGCGAGATAAATTTGTTTCGCTAAGTCAGGTGATGACGCGGGAATTGATCACAGTGCCCGAATTCGCTAATTTGCAAGAAATTTTTTCTGTCTTACACGAGAAAAGATTATCGATTGTTCCAGTGGTCAAACAGGACGGCACCTTGGCTGGAGTGATGACTAAGAAAGGTGCTTTGCGTTCAGAATTGTATCGACCAGCTCTTAACCATAATGGCCAGTTAATGACAGCTGTGGCTGTTGGAATCAGTCGGAATCTGGAGGAAAAGGTGACAAGTCTACTTACTATGGGAGTTGATGTCATTGTGCTCGACACCGCGCATGGTCATCAAAGTAGGATGCTGGAAGCAATTAGAACTGTTCGTTCGTTAATTGGGCCACACCGTACCTTAGCGGCTGGTAATATTGTTTCAGCCGAGGCAGCTCAGGATTTTATCGAAGCTGGAGCGAATATTTTGAAAGTAGGTGTTGGGCCTGGTGCTATGTGTACTACGCGGATGATGACTGGCATGGGTCGACCGCAATTTAGCGCAGTTTACAATGTTTCCCAGGTAGCACGCCGTATGGGAGCTCATGTTTGGGCAGACGGTGGTATTAAACACCCGCGTGATGTAGCTTTGGCTCTAGCTGCCGGAGCTAGTAGTGCTTTCTTTGGATCATGGTGGGCTGGGACATATGAGTCGCCGGCTGACACTCGCAAAGATACAGATGGTAAGATGTACAAGGAAAATTATGGTATGGCTTCGCGTCGTGCTGTACAAAATAGAAATGAAAAACAGGACGCTTACCACCAGGCCATGAAACAATATTTTGAAGAAGGAATCAGTGAAGGAAAAATGTATTTGAAGCCAGGTGAAGAGAGCGCAGAAGATATCATTGATCATATTACAGCCGGATTAAGGAGCGCTTGCACCTACGCTGGAGCAACTAATTTAGAAGAGTTTTACAATAATGCTGTGGTAGGTGTACAAACCGCTTCCGGTTACCAAGAAGGAAAGGCTTCTGAGCGTGGCTGGTAGCGCTCTTATAAAAGGGTTTTGCTTGACAAAACCCTTTGTTTATAGTATATTTTTTTAGTTGTTTCTGTCTCGCCCCGCAACAACTCGCACCAGGAGGTGCCATGAAAGATGGAAAAATGGCAACCGGCAATCCAGCTGGTTTGCACAAGGACAACAGTAGTCCGACTGAGGGCATCGCGCTTTTCACGGCGCGATTGTTCACAGCCGCACTTATATACCAGCAGCAGTTTCCTGGAGACGAACCGCTGCCGGATTACAAGCCACTTCGTGAACTTGCCCGGTTCGCGCTGGAGGCTCGAGTGAGCCATGCGAGTATCGTCGAAGTCCTCGAGGACTTCGGATCGGTGTTCACGGTTAGTGACCTCTCCGAGATCGGTCGCCAGGGGTTGCTTTCTGAGGCTGCGGTCGAGTGCTACCACAAACTAGTCGATAGTAGTGGTGGGTACAAACCACATCGTGATCGATTCGTTCGATTCGTTGGCAGCCTTCGCTCGGTTGCTGGCAGTCAAGAATCGATGACGGACGATTGATTCTTCTTCGCTGACTTATATCCTCCTGAGTCGGCAACGACCCCTCTTGTTTATCCCCGTGTGGATGACCAGGAGGGGTTTCTATTTGTGACAAATTTTGAGATAATACGTTCATGCAGAAAAATGCAAAAAAAGGATTTTGTGACGTATGCAATACGGCAACGATGCTAAAGAGATGGAGTCATACGCCAGTCTCTAATTTTGCTCTTTTTGTTTATTTAGTACTTGGTATTGCTTTGATAGGACAATTAAAAACAGTTAATACTTTAGCTACTCTCGAACCAGCTGTTAGGACCATTTATATTATTAGTATTATAGTCTTCGCTGCTTACGATTCATTTGTAAGGAGGTTAGAATATAGGTGTAAGTTGTGTGGTGATCATAAAATAGTACAAAAATTAAATGCCAGTCGTTTTTTGCAATTATTCGTGATTGCCTCAACAATCTTTTTCTCTTTATTACTAATTACAGTAGCAACATTTTTAGTTTATATTTTCTTAACCGTTTAGTGTGTGTTAACTAGAAAAAAAGTTTTTTATGCGACTACATTTATATTATTAGTTGTTCTTTTTTTTGCTCCGCAACTTATTTTTATAGCAACGGCTCCTATTAGTATCCAACCCAACGTTAATCATATTCGTTATTCCGATGCTGCGATTGTTTTCGGAGCTGCTGTTGAAGATGGGCAACCGACACCTATTTTGCGAGAACGTCTAGATACCGCGATTCAACTATTTGAAGCGCAGCAAACGTCGAAGATTGTTGTATCTAATACTGACGAGGCAGCTCAGATAATGAAAAAGTATTTGATTGAAAAAGGCATTCCAGAAGATATAATCGAAATGGACAATTCAGCCTTAACAACCCCTGATACATGCATAAATGAAAAATCTTTTCATCCAGAAGGGCGTGCTGTAGTCTTTTTGTCCCAAGGTTATCATCTACCGCGTTTAATTGAGCAATGTCGTCGTGAGGGTGTTACCGGTCGTGCTCTGGCTGTTAATAAAATTACTCCTGTAGAGGATTCTATCAGCTTTTTTTATAGATGTTGTATACGGGGGTCACGTTTTTTACGTGAGTCATCGCTTAGTTGGCTAGTAACCGTCAATTTATATGATTAAAAAATCAAGTCTACTAATTTTATTTATTGTAATTTTAGTCTCGGCAATTGGCGGAGCAATAACGGACGGAGGAATGGCCTGGTACGATACAATCATCCTGCCGTCATTTACTCCGGCTGGATCAGTTATCGGTGCTGTCTGGACAATTATTTTCGCTCTTTGTATAGCGAGCGCTATTATAATTTGGAGTATTCAGCCGCACGATAAAAGCTTCAGGTTAATTATCCTATTATTTTTAATTAATGCATTTTTGAATGTTTTTTGGAGTGCTTTATTTTTTGGCTGGCATTTGATCGGTTTTGCTTTTGTCGAAGCTATACTCCTTGATCTAAGTGTTATAGCTCTTATAATTTTGATTTGGCCAAAGAGCAGACTGTCTGCCTCGCTTCTTATTCCATATGCATTTTGGGTCGCTTTTGCCAGCTTCCTAACCTTCACGATCTGGCAGTTGAACAGTTGATGTATTTTTTGTAATTCTTTGCTATAATTAAACAAGTTTATTCATAACCACGACACTATGCAAGGCGGAAAAATGTACCCAGTTCACATGGTAGCATTTATCCTTCTAATCGTCGGAGGTCTTAACTGGGGATTGGTCGGAATTTTCGACTTTGATCTAGTTGATTATCTTCTTGGACGATGGCAGATTGTTGCTGATATCGTCTACATCCTTGTAGGCCTTTCAGCCGTCATGATGCTCTTTGGAGGAAAGTGCAAGAAATGCATGAAATAATAAAACAGAGCCTTCGGGCTCTGTTTTATTATTGGAGCAAATGAGTCGCAGTGAATTGTAGGAGTTGAGTAGGCGTTCCTACAGTTATTGTCTTTTTATTCTCGTTTATAAATAGTTGGATACTGTCTTGAAAACTTGCATTGCTATATTGGGTGACGAAGGCTCCATTTTTATCGACGACAATAACTCGACTTGCTCCAGGGTCAAGAATATATAGGTAGCTGCTGCCCAGAGAAGTCTGAATTATGGTTGGGGTTTGCAAGGCGGGATCAATGGCGCTTATGGAAAAATTCTGCTCTATTCCAGAAGTGAATTTAACTACACCTGTTGCAGTTAAGATATAAATGTCACCATCAATGGTAAAAGAGCGGGCAGAAGAGATGTCTGTATTTCTAGAGGTGATCCAGGCTGTACCGGCATCAAAGCCATCTCCGCGTGGTTGCATCCTAACTATCTGTTGCGCTACAGCTGAAAGCAAATAAATATTGTTATTGTAAGCTTTGATATCCTCTGCACTTTGCAGGCTCTCTGATCCGCTGACTACAGGATTAAGTGTATTGGTAACGGTATTTGCTTTTCCAATGCGTTGATTGCTGTCCAGAAAGACAAAACCACCAGGATATTGTGAGCTCTTTATAATGTCTCCAATAGCACCAAAACTGCTTTCCTCTTTTATTAATTGACCTTCCAGCTCACTATATCTATATAGGATAGCCTGTTCTGAAATTCCATAAATTACGCCGTCAACGTCAACAAAATTACGGAATCTTTCCTGCTGATCAATTGAGGCCAGGTCAACAACAGCCGTGATTTCAACTTCCTCTATACCTCTTAACTCCGAATAAATAGCATCAATTTCTTCTTTTAATTGCTTGTTGGTCTCTTGGTATTTTTTATGACTTGGCGGTAGGGTTTCCAAAAGTGCCAAGGCTTCTTCTAAAAGTTGTCGAGCCTGATTGCTATCATTATAAATAAGGCTAGCTGAGGCCGCGTCTGTGTTTTCACTGACACGACTAACAATTGTGTCAAAAGTTTGATTTGTATCTTGTTTTTCTTTTTGTTTTGCGTTTAGAGAAAGGCTGATAGACAAAATTATTAGAAGGGCAAAAACAGCCAGAGCAGATAATTTTGCTACTTTTGGAATGTTTCGGATTGATTCCTTCAATTTTTGTGAAATTTGTCGTGCCGTCCCCTTTATTGCATTTCTCTTTGCAGGATCACGCACAAGATGAAAAATCAACTTTGCTAGTCGAGTGATAGATTTAGCTATAGCGGCTAATCCTTTGTAGGCAACAATAGCAATAGCAATAATGATCTTTATCAGAGCGCGAAGAATGTTTTTCATGGTCTTTTTAAAGCCATGAGTGCCTGGAGCTGAAAGCTGTTTTAGAATTGGTGAAGCTATTCTATTGAGCAAACTAGAAACATCTGGACTCTGCTCGCCTAATAAATTAGCCGTGTCATCCTGTGTTTTTTCGAGATGTTCAATTGATGACAGCGGATTCACTTTTTTTGGTGCCCCGCTAACTTGACTATCTTCTACATGGAAGCACAGCGCGCCGTAAGCTGTATCGGTGTGTAAATGTTGTTGAATTCTTTTCAAGGCTCCGGATGGCGGTAAAGTGACTAATGTGTCCTGTAGATCGGCAATACTAATTTCACGTGCCGAAACGCGGCTAGCTATATAGAAAATATCACCCTGCGCTAATTCTCCATCCAAGACTGTAACAAAAGGTTTGTCCCAGCTTGGCCCGTCTCCGCTACGATATTGATCGCTTAGTTCATAGAGCACATAACGCTGCTTAGCAGTCTTGTGCATGAAAAGAGTAAACAGAGACCCGACTCCGGAGAAAAAAATTTGATTCTTATGCAAGATGCCTATCACAACATGAAAATCAGTCATCGGGATCTTTTTTCCTTCAAAGGAGATTCGAGAGATATCCTCATTGACCGCCTGTAGAACTTGCTCAAATCTGCGCGGTACATTAACTTGATCACCAAGGGTGTTCTGGAGACGTTTAAGATGGTCTTCAATAACGTCCTTAATCCTTGTTTTTTTCTCATCTTTAGTGCCAAGAATACGGATTAAAGCAAATAATGAACCTCTATTTTGAGGCAGTGGAAGTAGAACTGTCTTCAAGAGCGGCTGACTTTCGTCAGGCGTTGAGACAAATTCCGCTGATTTTACATAAATTTCAGACATGGATTAAGCCCTTTACGAAATCTCACTATCATTCTACACTTAGTATATAGAAAGCGCCAAGACGAGCAAGGGGGGTTGAATACAAAAATTACCATGCTTATGACAAATGATACAGAAAACAAGGATGTAGAGTTCAAGATTGAACAGCTATTTGGTTCAAAGACCAGAGTACGTTTATTGAGTCTCTTTTTAGAAAATGCTGAGCGTGCTTTTTATGTTCGCGAGCTAACCAGGAGGATTGACGCACAGTTGAACTCAGTTCGTCGAGAGCTGAAGAACTTGGTAGACATCGGCATTGTACTTGAGGTAGAGGGAAAAATTCTTGATAAAGAAAAAGATTTGCCAAAAGAAAAGATTGGCAAGAAGCGCAGTGTTAAGAAAAAATATTATAAAGCGCATGCTGGTTTTACTTTTTTCAATGAGCTCCGTGGCATAATGAAGAAGTCAGCAGTTTTAATGAATAGATCTTTTGTTGAGGAACTGAAACAAAAAGGAAAAGTTGATTTATTATTTCTCACGGGTCGTTTTATTGATGACATGGATGTACCTTCAGATATATTGGTTGTAGGCGAAATTGATGCAGAAAGCCTGCAGAATGCAATTGAAGCTTTTGAGCGCCAGATCGGACGAGAGTTGAATTATACTTACATGCCTAAAGATGAATTTCTTTATCGATGTGATATTAAGGATAGATTTTTGGAGTCACTTATTAATACTGACAAAGTTGTTCTCATAAATAATTTTGCCGAGACCATATGAGGCTCTATTTAAACGGTCAAGATATTTCACGATTGGTGCTGGTAGATATTGATGATGAGACTTCAGTCTATACTCATCAAGGTGAGCCAGAATCTTTTCTAGAAGCAATTATTAAATTTTTGCATAGCAGGGATAGGGTACTGGAAGAGGTAAAAGAAATATATACAGTTGTTGGGCCAGGATCAGCAACTTCATTACGAACGACAGTTACAATTTTGAATGTTTTAGCGTTTGCACACAAAATTATTCTTTTTGGATTCAAAAAAGAAAAAGATGAACAAGATATTGGTTCAGTACGAGCAATCGTTGAAAACAAAATCAATTTTGTGCAACAAGGTACTCAGTTAATACCGATTTATGAAAACAGTCCCAAGATTACGGAATCAACAAGAGACGCCCTTAAAAGAAGGAACTAGTTGCGGAGTTATTGAGTTATTAAGCTCTTGAGCATATAATTACATTGTCACTCCACAATTTCACAGCTTTATAAATAAATAACTAAATAACACCAAATATGCCAGAATACGTAGATGTAATTCGATCCGCCTTCATTGATTTGTGGGCGCAGGTTGTACTCTTTTTGCCAATGTTCTTATTTGCTGTCGTAGTTTTCCTTTTAGGTCTAATTGTGGCGCAAGTATTGAAATCTTTGGTCGAAAGAATAGTAAAAATGTTGAAAATTGATGAGTTAATGCAGAAACTAGAGGTGACAGATTTGTTTGCAAAAATGGGCCTCAAATTAGATGTTGGCGCAGTTTTGGGCTGGATTGTAAAGTGGTTTGTGATTATTTTTGCTCTTATTGCGTCGGCTGATGTTTTAGAGTGGAATCAAGTCACTATTTTCTTGTCACAAGTAATCACTTATATTCCAAATGTCATGATCGCCATCATTATCCTCTTGGTGGGTGTTTTATTGGCAAATTTTGTTCAAGGTGTGATTATGTCAGCTGTTAAAGCAGCTCAATTGCACAGCGTTAGTTTCTTGGCCGGAATTGCTAAGTGGTCAATTGTAGTTTTTAGCTTTATGGCCGCATTGGTGCAGCTAGGTATTGCTCAAGGATTGATTCAGACACTCTTTACTGGATTTGTGGCCATGCTAGCCTTGGCCGGTGGTTTGGCTTTTGGTTTGGGTGGTCGCGAACAAGCCTCTAGGATTTTGGAGCATATTCGTCAAGATTTGACGAAGAGATAGGAATATTGACAAAACCGGTATTCTGACGTATGATCTGGGCACATTAATTGTTATTTTTCCCGGATCGTCTAATGGCAGGACACCAGGTTTTGGTCCTGGGAATCGGAGTTCGAATCTCTGTCCGGGAACCATAAAAATAGAGCAGATTTTATCTGGTCTATTTTTATATTTC
>JAHISC010000093.1 GCA_018818445.1 Patescibacteria group bacterium
CCAAGAATTCAATCTTAGCTGTGGATAATTATTATTAACGAATTGTTTTGGCTTTTAAGCCTGGGGATAACTGTCTATTTTAGCTGTCCAGACTAGCGTAGACAATGTTTCACGTGAAACATTCGTAATTATACTAAACCCACGCTTGTAAACGCGGGTCGGGTTAGAATCCTTTGAAGGTAAATTGCGTTAATTACTTTTGAACGTACGCTTTCCTCATTAAAGATTTTATACTTCTGCATAATAGCATTTATTCCTGCCGCAGATGTGATCCTATGAAGTAAATCATCCCGATCTTTATCGGTAGCTTGATGAAAACCAATCAAAATAATTATTATGAGCTCGATTTCGAAGAAATAAAACAAACTGGAAGCCAAGACATTCGTAACCAACTAATAGCAGGCCCATTTAAGTCCTGGTTAGAAGTTTAAAATTATGAAAGAAGTATTTTCTGGTGACCCCGGCAGGATTTGAACCTGCAATCTTCTCCTTAGGACGGAGCCGCTCTATCCAGTTGAGCTACGGGGCCTAATGCTCGCTACAAATTTGACGAGCTGCGTTGTTAGAAATCTTTGCTGTCATCACCGTACATTCCAGGTACGCCTCCTCCATGCTCGATTTCTTCCTAGCATCTCATCCAAATTTGCTACGATCACTAAACAAAACTCAATTCATACGTTCGCTAACACTTTAAAACGAATTACAGGTTACAAATATACAATCTTAATCTACTTACCTGCACTTTCATTTCCAAATGTTTCACGTGAAACATGTGTCGTAAAATACTGCACCGACATGGATTTAGAAAAGTGTTATACTAGTCTCTACCGAGTATAGTCGGCTAATTCTTCTAGGTCAATTATGGACATAAACACGATCTTAATAATCCTGGGTTCTATCGCTATTGGTGCTGCCTTTGGCTACCTTATTCTGAAAGGTAAAAAGTCAGATGTGTCGCAAAATATTATTGATCAAATGAACTCTATAAGAGAAGAGATGCTTCGTACTGGTTCAGATCAAAGAAGGGAAGTGCAAGAAAAATTAGATAGGGTGCACGACAAACTAACAGAGGGCTTGCAGCATTCACAGACGTCAATTCAAAGACAGTTTTCGGAAAGCTCTAAGATTATTGCTGAGGTCACTCAAAAACTAACAACGCTCGATAGTACCAATAAACAGGTGCTCGACTTTTCATCACAATTACAAAATCTACAAAATATTCTAAAGAACCCAAAGCAACGAGGAGTACTTGGTGAATATTGGCTTGAGACTTTACTTTCAAATGTTTTACCTACTGAAAGTTATCAAATGCAGTACAAACTTGGGGACGATGAAAAACTTGGCCAAGCTTTGATTGCTGACGCAGTGATTTTTATTCGTGATCAAATTATTCCAATCGACGCAAAATTTAGTCTGGAAAACTACAACCGAGTTATGGAAGAAACCGATGCAGAGCGTCGCGAAAAACTAGAAAAGGCGTTGAAGGCAGACGTAAAAAATCGAATCGATGAGACTTCCAAATATATTCGTCCTGAATTTGGCACCATGAACTTTGCTTTCATGTTTATCCCGGCTGAAGGAGTTTACTACAACCTTCTAAATGCCGAGGTTGGCTCAGGTATCAATAGTCGCAGTTTAGTTGAATATGCTTTTTCCAAGAATGTAATGATAGTTTCGCCAACTAGCTTTTATGCTTATTTGCAAACTGTCTTGCAAGGCCTGAATGCTTTGCAAATTGAAAAATCAGCTTCTGAAATTATCAAAAGAGTAGGGGAGTTAGGAAAACATTTAAGAAGTTACGCTGATTACCATGAAAAAATCGGCGGTCATCTCTCGACTGTGGTCAATCAATACAATTTATCCGGCAAAGAGCTTCAAAAAGTTAGTAAGGATGCAGCGCGGATAACTACTGGCTCAAAAGACGACATAATTGAAATCGAGGAGATTGATAAACCAAGGATTGAATAGAATTGCTAATAAAAAGAACCGCCCTGTGAACCGTACCCCAAAAAGTGGACACGAAAGTGTCCACTTTTTGATGTCTGGTAAAATAACTCAATAATCATGTCTTGTATGAGTAACCAAAGATTCACCAAGGAAGAAATCGAGGAGCTATTAAAGAATCCAAATGTTC
>JAHISC010000094.1 GCA_018818445.1 Patescibacteria group bacterium
ATTGACGGAACTTCTATTGCAATCACTCACGATCCAGCTCTCGAGTCACTAAATGTTAGTCAGGCTTTAGCTATTGCTCTCTTTACCAGATTTTAACCACCTCACGCCCAAATACACAAACGGGGTGTCGAGGACGGCAAAAGCTAATTTGAACAGATAATAAGGTATTGCAAGTGTGATTATGAAGCCAAGAGTGAACTTGTCCGAGATGCCGTAAAAGGCAATCGTCATAAATAAGAAGGTATCGATTGCTTGTGAAACCCAGGTCGACAGATTATTACGAAGCCAAAGGAATTTACCTTTGGTTTTTGTTTTCCAAAATTCAAACGCCCAGACATCATGGAATTGCGAAATGACAAAAGCAATTAAGCTAGCAATCGTTACTCGCAATGAGAGTCCGAAAATCGTAGTGTATTGGTCATTGAATTCATATCTGGCATTTGGCTCAAGCACAACAAATAATGCTGTATAGGCCAGAATCATAACTAAGGTAATGGTGCCGACGAGAATAAATTGCTTGGTAATTTTTTTGCCGTAAACTTCCTCCACGATATCTGTAATTAAGAATGTGAGTGGCATCATAAAAATGCCGACTGAGACAGAAATGCCAAGAAGAGTGGTAATTTTGCCACCGAGCAGGTTCATGCCAACAAGGAGTCCAACAAATAACGCAAGGAGTAGGTTGAGTTTAAAATTTAGTTTCATATATTGTGTAATCTAGTTAAAAGTAGTAGCGAGATGCTCTCGCCTGATCATAAAAATCATTGCTAGATTAGAAATGAGATCTTTTACCAATATACATACGGCCTTATAGTGACAGAAAGTAGCGGTTTTCGCAAATATTACATTGTGATAAAATGATTTAGTATGGAATTTAAAGAAAGAGGTCGAGGAGATCGCGAGCAGGAAATCTTAGCCCGCGTTAGGAGGGATGTTGAAAAATTTATTAGCCAAAAAGCATGTAAAGATTTGGGAACAACGATTTATGCTGCGCTTGGAGCTCATGGCATCACAATGCGAGCTTATCCAGAGATGAGACGTTCAATGTATCGAGAGCTAGCTTCCGACAGAACATTGCAAGCTAAATTTCTAGGTAAGAACAAACAAATTGAAAAACCCATGCTCAAAGATAATCCAGAAATTATGGCTGGCGCGATTGCTAATGAAGAGCGTCAACGAGCAATACTTGGAAAAGATTTTGAATGATGCTCCGAGGCCTTACGGTCTCGGTTTTTCTATTATTTACGGTAACGTGCAACAAAACGTTGAAGAATTTGAATTGGAACAGTAATGTTTTCCTGACTAACTCTCTCGATTAAAGGTTCAGCTTCTTCTGGTGGGAAATAGCCGCCATATTTGTAAACATTTATTCTGACGATAATGCCAGGAACATCTAATTCTGGATGAAATTGGACTCCGTAAATGTTTTGCTTGACTCGCATTAGCTGAACTGGGCACTGATCCGAAGTAATCAATACAACAGCATTCGGTGGAGTGTTTTGACAAGCTTCTTTATGACCAAGAAGAACTCTGAATTCATGGGGCAAACCAGCAGTCAAAGGATCTTTCTCGCCTTCTTCTGTTAATTTAACAGTCGCGCCACCAACATCTTCTGTAAACTTGTCATGCGAAACTTCGCCACCTTCGTGAACAGCTAAGGCGCCTAAACCATAACAAGCTCCAAGAAAAGGAAAATCTCTCGCAATAATTCGGTCGAGCAGCTTTTGCAAATTCTTTTCAAAATTTTGTTCTGCAACGCTTTTCTTATCTGTCGGATCGCTAACACAAGTTGGACCGCCACCAACGATAACTGCCGAATAGTCGTCAAGATTGATATCATCTGGCAATCCCTCCTTCTCCATCCTTATACGTATAACTTCATCCTCTTTTAGACCTCCATACTTTAGAAAAGCCTGAAATTCACCGTCAGCAGCTTCATCGACCTCACGTAATTGTAAAATTAAAAATGGTTTCATAAAGTATATAGATATTTAGCTTTGATAAAATATCACTTCTTTACCTGGCATTCAAGAAGGTTAATATGGTAAGATGAAACAGTTGCATGATTTAGGTGTAAGTAATTATGTAAATTAGCTCAGATTCGATGCAAAGAAAAAGAATTATTTTACCGGTTTCTTTAGCAATTTGTTTTATTGCCAGTTTTTTTATTTTCCCTTCTTCTAGTGCTCAAGCTGCTAGTTCAATCCATATAAACGATAATGATTCAATGGGAATGGCTGCACATTCAATGCCAAATGATGAAAGAAGCAATTGTCTTGATTATTGTCTGGACCACGCTCCTCTAAAAGCAACGGCGGTTTTATTTATTCCAATCTCCGGTGAACAAATTGTTTTTTGTGATTTTGGTTATCCTGAATTTAAAATATTAGATAATGGTTTTAAGTTTACTAGCAACCAAAACAAAGCACCGCCACAACATAAACTGATCAGATCAACCATAAAGCGAGAGTAAAGCACGAAGTAAGAGCTTAGCTTTTAATTTCGTGTTTTTATTATTGTTAACATATGAAACAAAAAATAATTCTCTCGCTAATAGTTATTGGCATTGGTGTTATTGTGATTATTATTAATCTAATTACATCGAGCAACCAATCAATAGCTAAAAACGATTCAGAAGTAATAATCTCTGAAAAACCTATGGTCACTGTTTATAAGTCACCTAGCTGCGGTTGTTGTGTTGGCTATATAAGTCACCTTAAACAAAATGGGTATGAAGTTGACGTTATAGAAGCTGACGATATGTCAACCATTAAAGAGCAGTACAACATCCCACAATCGATGGAGAGCTGTCACACCTCAATCTTTGGAGAATATGTCGTAGAAGGTCATATGCCCTTAGAAGCAGTTGAAAAATTGCTGAAAGAGAAACCAGAAATTGACGGGATCGCACTTCCCAATATGCCAGCTGGGACTCCTGGCATGCCTGGAATTCAAAAGGCGCCGTACATTATCTATAGTTTAGATGATGGCGTAGCAACTCAATTCATGGAACTCTAATATGACAAACTTGAACATCATTAAATTATTCTTTTGCGTATTGTTAGGTAGCTATCTAATTATTTCCGCCGTGATAATTTTTTCACCAACTCATGACCAAATGAATCCAAGTGAATATGCACAAGAGTTGGAGATGGAAATGAATATGGAGACTGCTAGGACCAGTTTTATTTCACAGCGTGACAAAATAGTCAGTAACTTGATGGCACACGGTGATTACAGATGCTGCTTAATGAAACCATGCACCTACTGCATTGAAAAAACTCCAGGACACGGCGAAGGCGCAATATGTGATTGTTTGGCTGACATTGTTGACGGCAAACATCCTTGCGGAGAATGTATAGGTGAAATTCTCGAAGGTCATGGCAACCCTTACCTATCTGAATACTTTCCAGAGGCTATAGCTGACGAACTCGGCCAAGACCATCTGGACGAAATTAGAAAAATTATTGAGGAAAAGTACGGGGAAAAAGAAAATGAATAACTAATAATACATTTATGGAAAATTTACACAAAAATCAAGGCTTTTTTGACGCTAATCCAAAGACGCTATTTTTCTTTGGATTGGTAACAGGTATTGCTCTCACTATGGTTATTTCTGGTTTCATGGGACTACCAAGTGCTGAAGCAACTAAGGTGACTGAAAATTACAAAACCAAAGTTGTTGACGATCAACCTGAAGTTGTTCGGCCAAAGACTTCTACAGTTGCTAATTTACCAACAATAACATCTGAAGATCACATCCGGGGCGACAAAAATGCACCTCTAACCCTGATAGAATATTCAGATTTTGAATGCCCATTCTGTAAAAGCTTTAATCCAACAGTATTGCGAATGCTCGATGAGTTTGATGGAGAAATTAATTTAGTTTATAGACACTTCCCATTGAGTTTTCATGAACCACTAGCTTCCAAAGAAGCTCAAGCAACCGAGTGTGCTAATGAATTGGGCGGAAACGATGCATTCTGGGCTATGGCAGATTTAATCTTTGCAAGGACTACCTCTAATGGTAATGGACTAAGTATTAGTGACCTGCCAAAAATGGCGATGGAAATCGGTATTAATGAAAGTGAATTTTCGGCTTGCTTAGATAGCGATAGATATATTAATCATATCCAGGATGATATTGCCGGAGGCTCGGCTGCAGGTATAGCTGGAACTCCAGGATCGTTCTTGATAGATCGGGATGGAAATGCCCAGCTAATTTCTGGCGCTGTTCCTTATGAGCAAATCAAAGCCTTGATTGAAGCATCTCGTTAATACTTAAAAACAACAAAACGACCATCTCGGTCGTTTTGTTGTTGGATATGTTTATTTTCTATTTGGAATTTCAAACCAGAAAGTACTTCCTTGACCTTTTATACTTTTAACCCCAACCTTGCCACCATGCGCCTCTACTATTCCTTTTACGATAGCTAATCCGAGTCCAGTCCCTTCTTGCTCACCTGAGTTAACACGTACAAATGGTTCAAAAATTTGTTTCATTTGTTTTTCTGTCATGCCTATGCCAGTATCAACTACCTCTAATCGCAACATTTTTTTACTTGCTAGATAAGAAGTAATAATGGTAATTGACCCACTATCAGTATATTTAACAGCATTGGAAGTTAAGTTACGCAATACTTGAGTCATCTTTTCAGGGTCAAACCAAAATTTCGGTAAATTTTTATAAGACTGAACATCTAGCTTGAGACCCTTATTTATAGCCTCTACCTTAAACTCATCTGCAATCTGATTAACTAACGGTCCAAAGCTTCCTTGCGTCTTCTTAACAGCGGTTTTTTTAAGGTTTGCCTTTGAAGCCTCCAAAATATCACTCACTAAACGTGACATGCCAACCATAACACCGGTGACTTGTTTAATTCTTTCGTTCATTCCTTTATTACATTTACCAAGATCGCAAAGTGATTCCACTCCAAAACGTGCTGAAGTAAGAGGCGCTCGAAGCTCGTGGACAGCCATAGCCATCAATTTTTCTAAAGCGTTTGTTCTGGTTTTAACTAATCGTTCAAGGTCCTCATTACGGATTTCTAATTCTTTTTGAATTTCTTTCGTTTGTTTTTTAACAGCGTAGATACCGATCAACCCGCCAATAAAGGATAAAATAAATGCAAGAATTAACGTTATCGTAATTAAGTTAGCTACTAAGCTGTTGCTACTAATGACCTCGTCAGCAAAAATATCCACACCAACAATACCGATCACAGAGCCATTGTTATCATAAATTGGAGCATAGCCTGAAATCCAACTACCCCACTCGTCATGTGTAATTTCTTGATCAACACTTGGTCCGTAAATGGCGTTAGGTAAATCAGGACAGCATGATACATCATAAAATTCTCCAATTTCAGCTGATCTTTCATCTGGATCAATCACGCCATTATTATTTTCATCTTCCTCAATATCAGCATCGATAGTAAATACCCATTGACCATCTGAACGCTGCCTCATTGCATAAACAAAGGCGACATCTGGTTGGATAGCAGCCGCATAATTTAAATCTAAAAATATGCGCTTATATGACGTCCCAAACTGATCTTGCGGTTGAGTTATAGTCTCTAGTCCTGTAAAATCAACTGTTTCAGCGATTAAAACGGCAGTTGACATGGCATGCTTTTGAATATTAGTAAAATTGAACTGCGTAAATTGCCAATAAAATATAGAACCAAAAACAAACAAAAATACTATTGCCAGCATTGAATAGATGAGTATGAATTTTCTAACAAGACGTAATTTTTTCCTCCTTCGCATAATGCCAGTATAACAAATGTTGTCTATTTTCTCAACGAACCTGGTTTTCGATTTTAGAGCTTGCTTCATTGAGTAGCACTCGTCGTCTAAAGCGTGAAGTGTCGCCTATAATTGCTTCTAAAATATC